>PMXR01000097.1 GCA_003171035.1 Chloroflexota bacterium | reverse complement strand
ATCGTGGCCTGATGCTCCTCCATACACTCCAGCAGCGACGACTGCGTCTTGGGAGTCGCGCGGTTGATCTCGTCGGCGAGCACGACCTGAGCCATGATCGGGCCCGGTCTGAACTCGAATTCCTGTGTCCGCTGGTTGTAGATCGACAGGCCGGTCACGTCGGAGGGGAGCAGGTCCGGCGTGAACTGGATGCGCCGGAAGGTGCAGCCGAGGCTGCGCGCCACTGCCTTGGCCAGCATCGTCTTGCCCGTACCGGGCACGTCTTCGATAAGCAGATGACCACGACAAAGCAGAGCGACGAGGGTCAGCCGGACCTCCTGCCGCTTGCCGATGATTACGCGTTCAACATTCGCAGCTACCTTCTCGCCGGTTTCTTGGATCGTCGTCATAACTCCCTCTTCAGGACGCGAAGGTTGATGACGCCCCGCGAGCTGCCTCGCAGAACCCCGCATGTTCGAGCCTCGCCGGGCTAGGCCGGGCGGAAGGCCGCCCAATAGTACGACGAGACGACCACCGCGTTGTCGCTATGGCAGGCGGGCATCACCTTATCGAACAGCGGCGAACCACCTTCCCGACGGCCCATCCTTGCGGCTAACCTTGCATCGATTGGGACCTTCGGGTCCCTGCCCGCGAGTACCAGCAGGCCTAATGTGCAACACGGGAGAACCGCGTAGGCTCCACAAGGAGCGTTGTGCCGGCCTCGGCGGCCCGGCATTGAAGGACCATGGAGCAACGATGACTGACCTGACTGACTCGTATTGCGAGCGATGTGGCGCCCGATACGTCTTCAGTCCGCCCGCGCCCAAGACCATGTCGCTCAAGGGAGCGCGTGTGCTGGCGAAGGGGCTCAAGAACTTCGTCATGACCGACGGCCAGTCGATGGCCGACTCGCTTACCCTGGCGCGTCACGAAGACGGCCACCAGGATTCGACCCGAATAACCGAGGCCTTTCACAGGACCTTCAACTTCTGCATGACCTGCCGGCAGTACGCCTGCGAGAAGTGCTGGAACGTCAGAGCCGGAGCCTGCCTCTCCTGTTCTCCCGAAGAGGGCTTGGAGCCGGTCGCTCGCGAGGAGCACCTGCTCGTTCGCACGCCCGTAGCGCGTTGGGACATGGACTGGTCGCTCTTCCCCGACGGCCCCGAGGCCGAGCCGGTCAACAAGCCCGCCCCGCTGCCGTTCGATGCTCCGATCCAGTTCTCGGATAGCGTGCCTGCCCAGCCCGTCGAAACTGTGGCGCCTGACGCGTGGCCGGTCGCCGATCACCTGCCGGCACCCGATCCCAGCGGGAACAACGGTCGCGGTGACAGCGCGGCCCACCGCGCCTCGGGGCATCCGGTCGACCCAATGGCCGCGAGCCTGTGGCCGATGGCCGACGAGTTGGCTCCTGAGATGACGCTGACCCCCGAGGAGCTCGAGCTGGTTGAGACCAGGCTGAGCCACGGCGAAATTCGACCGGAGGACGCCCAAGCCGCAGAGATCGCGGCGGCCCAGTCCCCGGCCGAGCCGGCGCCGGCAATGGAGGCCACGCCCGAGCCTGAGCCAGCGTTCACGCTCCAGCCGGTGATGGAAGCCACCCCCGAGCCTGAGCCGGCGTTCACGCTCCAGCCGGAGAGCGCGCCTGAGTTCGCTCCCGACCCGGAATTCACGCGGGTACCTGAGCCGGCGCCGCAGTTCTACCCGGTCACGCCCGCCTCTCCGGTCTGGCCGGCCGCGCCACAACTTCCGGCCGCGCCACAACTTCCGACCCAGCCCGCCCTGCCGGCAATCCCGCAGACGCCGGCTTCGCTCACCTGGAAGTCCGCCGGCCACACTCAAACTTCCGCCACTCCCTGGCCGCGAGCCACCGCGTGGTCGGAGAGGCCCGTCGAAGCCCAGGATTGGCGCACCGACCGTCCCGCCCCTCCCGAGCTGCCCGAACCGTTGCCCGCCGCATCGTCCGCGGCGCCGGGTATGGCTTTGCCGGTTCCCGATGCCCGGTCGGCCGCGGCGATGCGACTGTCGGCCGTGCCCGTCGACCAGGGTGATGCCGTGCAGTTCCTGGCGGCGCCGCCCGACGTACTGCCCGCCGCCCAGACCCCGGCTGCGGCTCCCGTCCCGGCTTCGGCTGCGGCTCCCGTCCCGGCTTCCATTCCCGAGCCGGCTCCGACCCCGGTGCCGGCTGAGTCCTCGCCTTGGCTGTCGGCGCTCGACCAGCAGCATCAGAATCCGCCACTTCCGGTTCAACCCCAGCTATTCAATGTGCCGGCATCCCAGCCGTCTCAGCCGCACGTAACCGGCCCGGATGCAATCGGGCGCCGGACACCGGCCGCCCCGTGGCAGCCCCTGGGGTCTAGCTGGCCGGCCGCCCAGGACCCGAGGACACCGTGGCCCGGTCCGCAAGTTCCTGCTGCCCTGCCGGCCGTGGCGGCGCAGCAGGGCAACGCGTCGACCGTGACCGCGATGTGGGCCCAGTCCTCGCAGGAAGTCCTCAGCCACGGAACCGTTCGAGTCTGCCACCGCTGCGCTCTGCCGGTCTCGACGCACGCACGGTTCTGCCGCCGCTGCGGAACTCAGCAGACCTGACCGCCGCCTCTGCCGCGGGTCCGCGCAGTCGATCTCAGGCGGTCTAGTTGTCCAGGTTGTCGAACAAGCCGGCCTGGAGATCGTCGTGAGTTGGAACGTGTGGCATCAGAAGCGATCGAATCTGGGCTCGTCGGACGAAGCGCCGGTGGCCGAGCTTGATGCTCTGAAGCTGTCCCACTCTGGCCCAGCGGCCGATCGTACCCGGGGTGAAGCGCACGTTCGCGGCCGCCAGCAGCTCAGCCGCCTCCGAGAGGGAGATCCAATCGGCAGGTGGCTTCGACATAGGTCAGTCGGGTTCCTTCGAGACCGACTCGGCAGCCGGCGCGGCAGCCGGCGCGGTGGACCCTCCATCGCCGGAGGACGACCCGGACGAGGAGGACTCGGCGGAGGACGATGCGGAGGAGGCAACCGTCTCCTTGGGCTCAGGTCGATTCGACCGCGAGGAAGTCGCCTTCTCCTTGCGGGCCCAGCCCGTGCCTTTGAAGTGAACGGCGGGCACGGCGAATGTCTTCTTCAAAGGGCCACCGCACTTGGGGCAGGTCGACGGTCCCTCGGCGTGGACCGAGCGCATGACCTCGACCTCGTGGCCGCAGTTGGCGCAAACGTAGTCGTAGTACGGCATCTGGTTCCAGAACTCCGCTAGGTGCGCAGCATCCGCATGCCGCATTTCGGGCAGTAGAAGGCCCGCTCCAGACCGGAACTGAAGCCGCAGTGCTGGCAAGCCAGGCCTCCACCCACATGGCCGGAGGAGGGCGTTGGGCGATCCGATGTGACCGTGCCGATGGCATGGGTGTCGCCGGCCACGTTGTTGAAGAGTCCCGCCAGAATTCCCGCCGCGTTGCGGTCGGTGTCGCCCCTCACTCCCTTGCCGCCCCAGCCGACTACCGCGCGAACGATCAGGTCGCCGGTGATCTCGTCGAAATGCGACGCCACGCCGCCGACGATGGCGTTGTA
>PMXR01000109.1 GCA_003171035.1 Chloroflexota bacterium | reverse complement strand
GAACGCGCAGCTCGGCTCCACGCCGGCGGGCAGAGTTGCCGAAAGGTCGAGCCCATGAGATCGACCTTCGGCCGATGGATAGGCCGGTAAACGTGCCTCCTGTGAATCCGCCGAGCGACGAGTTTCTCTTTCGTGCCCTGATGGACGCCACGCCGGACGCGACGTACTTCAAGGATCGCCAGTCGCGTCTGCTGCGAGTCAGTCGGAAGATGGCTCGGGACCTGGGATTTTCCGATCCGGCAGAGTTGGTCGGCATGACGGACGTCGATCTGTTCGGACGGGCGTTCGGCGAGGCAACTCGGCTCGACGACCTCAAGGTCATCGAATCCGGCCGACCCATCATCGGCGTGGTCGAGAGTCGTCGGTTGGGCAACGGCCGGACGAACTGGACACTGACCAGCAAGCTGCCGCTCCACGACGAGTCCGGCAATGTAATCGGCCTGGTTGGCATGACGCGCGAGATCAGCGAGACCAGGGAGACCGAGCTGGCCCTCCAGCACCTGGCCACACACGACGCGCTCACCGATCTGCCGAATCGTTTCCTACTGGTCGACCGGCTCGGCCAGACCCTGGCCCGGGCCCAGCGAGCAACCTCGACGTTCGCTGTCTTGTTCATGGACATCGACCGCTTCAAGGAGGTCAACGACTCTCGGGGCCACGACGTCGGGGATCTCTTGCTCCGTGCCTTTGGTCAAAGGCTGGCGAAGAGCGTGCGCAAGAGCGATACCGTCGCCCGAATCGGCGGCGACGAGTTCGTACTCATTCTCGAGAACGTGCACGGGACCGCCGAGGCCGACGAGATCGCCACGAAACTCCAGCACTCACTTGCCAGGCCCTTCACCCTGGAGTCAAAGAGGTTGAAGGTCACAGCCAGCATCGGCATCAGCTTCTATCCGGACCATGGTCAGGACGCCGAGACGCTGCTGCGGGCCGCCGACTACGCGATGTACCTGGCCAAGAGAAGGGGTGGCAACGGCCACACGACGTACCTCCCAGGAATGCCTGAGTAGCAGCCGAAGCCGGCGATCCGCGCGGGCGTGGTTCCGGCCACGCCTAGCCGCTGACGCGATCCAGCAGAGCCCGGACCGATTCGGCGATCCCGCCACGCGCCTGGTTCCCGACTCCGCCGTGCGCGCCCGATTCCAGCGCCGTGAGCAACCGATCGGCGAGTTGGGCCATGTCTCCCACGGCTTTGGCGCCGGGGGAACCCGCGATAGCCGACACTCCGGCGTCGGAGGCCTTGAAGAACAACGTGCCTCCGGAGCGAATCCTGGCCAGCGTCGGTATCCCGATGGCCTTCTCCACCTTGGCCGGGGCGATGCCGCTGTCGGCGCGGTTGATGACGAGCAGCAGTCGGTCGAGGATCCCCAGGGCCCGGGCGACCTCGCGGAACTGGACGGCCGCCAGCATGCACGGCACGTCCGGGGTCACCGGGATGATGATTCTGTCCGCGAGTTGGAAGAGTTCGAGGTTGAGCGGTCCAAAGTCCGGGTGGAGGTCAAGGATCACGAAGTCGTATGAGCCTCGAGCGGCGGCGAGGGCAGCGGCCACGCGCTCCGGCACGAGAACTTCGGTATGGAACGGCGTAGCTGAGACCAGCAGAACATCGAGGCCGACCGAATGCGGAACCGCCACCTGCGCGGCCGATTCTTCGGGGATTCCCTTCTGGTGGTCCCACAACCACGCTTCGGCGAGTGTCCTGAGCTGGGGCATCCCGAGCGACGGGCCCACATGCCCGGTGACCGCGTCGCAGTCGACCAGCAGGACCGTGAGATGCTTGCGTAGCTGCAGCGTGGCCCCGAGGTTGATAGAGACCGTGGTCTTGCCCACGCCGCCTTTGGGGTTGAAGACGATGATCAGCCGTCCGCGCTGCGACCCATCGGGCGGCTCGATAGGCGGGGCGGGCGGGTAGTAGGTGGTGGTGCCGCCGACCTTGGCCAGACCGGCGTATTCGGCGGCATGGGCCGGCGCGGGGGCGGCCGGCGCGGTGCGACCGATCTCGCGCGTCGGCGCTACGGGAACGGCGGGCGCAACGGGGGCTGCGGGAACGGCGGCTGCCTCGGTCGGCGCCGGAGAGATCCGGTCGGCGACGATTTCCTCGGCTGGGATGGCGCCGCTCCGGATCAGCATCGCGTCTATGCGGTATCGCAGCGACTCCGCGGAGAAGGGTCTCGAGAAGTACTCGTCGTTAGATTCGTTGCGGCCGCCGCCGAGGGACATCTTGCCCTGGGTCAGCGGCGGCATCAGGAGCAACGCGGGGATGTTTCGGCCGGCCTCATGGAGGATCGCGTACATCTCGAGGGTTATGTCGAGGTCTGCCTCGGAGTCGAGAATCGCGACTCCCACGTCGTTCCGGCTCTCCAGCAACCGCTCCAGATCGTCGGCAGTTTCCGTTGCGATCGGCTCGTATCCGGCCGCGGCCAGTTCGTCACGCGCGGCGACAAAGTCGGCGTGTGGCAAAGCGCAGGCTATGGCAGCCCTTGGCACTGAATTGCGATCCTCACTGCTACCCGAAGTGGAGTCCTGAGTCTAGCGGATCGGCAGAGCCGCTCCCGCTGAAGGTATCGGCGACTTTCGCCTCGTCGCCCGGCGTAAGATCGCGGGGTGGACTTCCAGAGCATCCTGTTCGATCGACCCGACGCGGCCAGACCCCTGGATGACGGCGCCGCTCGGGAACTGCTCGCCGACCTGAGACTCGATCACGTCATCGACTCGATCGCCGACGATCGTGACGAGTACGACCTGAGACCCCACTTTCTCGCGCCGCTCCGCAACGTCGATTCGGTCAACTACCGGCAGGACGTGTTCCGCGATCTCGAGGATCCCGCGCTCGTGGCGCATCTCCGCGCCTTCGCCAAGACGCTGCGTTCCATGCGCGAGCATCTGGCCCACGGCGAGTTGCTCGCCAGGTACCAGAGGTTGCGCTGGTTTGCGGGCGCCGTCGGCATCTACTGCCGCGCCGTGACCGATCTCGCGGACGCGCTGGCAGCGACGACCGTGAAGTCACAGGGCTTTGTGGGCCTGCACGACTACCTGGCGGCGTACGTTGCATCGGCCGAGTTCGCGACTCTGGTCGCCGACACCACGAAGATCACCGACGAGCTGGCGTCGATCAGGTACCGGCTCCACATAGACGGCGATCAGGTTCGGGTCGCCAGGGCGTCGGACCGGCCCGAGACCGACTACGCCGCCGAAGTGGATCGGACCTTCGAGAGGTTCAAGACCGACGCCGCGACGCAGTACTCCTTCACGGCATCTGCCTCGGCGGCGATGTACGAACTGGAAGGCGCGGTGCTGGACACCGTGGCGGAGACCTACCCGCGGGTCTTCGGCGCGCTGGAGCGCTACGCCGATCGGCACGCCGGCTTCGTCGACGCCAAGATCGCCGCCTTCGATCGCGAGATCCACTTCTACCTGGAATACCTTCGCTACACCGCCGGGCTGCGGGCCATTGGATTGGCGTTCTGCTACCCGGTCGTGAGCGCGACTTCGAAAGCGATCGCCGGACACGCCGCCTTCGACCTGGCGCTGGCCCACCGGCTGAACGACGCCGACGCGATCGTGACCAACGACTTCTACCTGGACGACCCCGAACGCATCCTCGTCATCACCGGCCCGAACCAGGGCGGCAAGACGACGTTCGCGCGGATGTTCGGCCAGATGCACTTCCTCGCGAGCCTTGGCCTGCCCGTGCCCGGCCGCGATGCGAAGCTTCTCCTGACGGACAAAGTCCTCACCCACTTCCAGCGCCAGGAGAAGGTCGAGAACCAGCGAAGCGAGCTCGAGATAGGACTCCTGCACGTCCACAAGCTTCTCGAGCGCGCGACGTCCAAGAGCCTGATCATCCTGAACGAGGTCTTCAGCTCGACGTCGCTGACCGATGCGGTCTATCTCAACCGGGCGGTCCTCGTGCGGGTCAGCAACCTCGACGCCCTGTGCGTCTGCGTGACTTTCCTCGACGAGCTGTCGACGCTCAACGAGAAGACGGTGAGCATGGTCAGCTCGGTCGACCCGGACGACCCCGCCGTACGGACGTACAAGGTGACTCGCCGCCCGGCCAACGGGCTCGCCTACGCGGCCGCGATCGCCGAGAAGTACAAGCTCTCGTACGCGAGCGTGAAGCGGCGGATCGGCGCATGAAGGCGCTCCTCCTCCATGCCGATCGCGACTTCGATCCGCAGGCCGCGTTGCCGCCGACCGCCACCGGCCTGGTCGAGGACCTGGGTCTCGAACTCCTCTTCCGGTCGATGGCTCAGGGCGACGAGTTCGTTCGCGAGACCGTCCGGACGGTGGTGCTGGCCGGCCTCATCGAACCGGACGAGATCCGCTATCGGCAGCGGGTCCTGGCCGACTGCAACGAGCACGCGGCCGCCGTCCGGGAGTTGTACGAGCTGACCGGCAAGACCCTCGCCGCCGAACGCCGGATCTGGGGCGGGCTCCTGGACGACTATGCCGAGGGTCTGCTCCACAGGTCGGTGGCCGTGCTGGAGTTGCTGTCCGATTCGCTCAAGAAACTGCGCCACGTCGCCGATCGGCAAGCCGGCAAGTTCCACTCCGAGGGCTTCGCAACGCTCTTCGGCATGCTCTCGCGCGAGCTCGACGACGACTTCCTCAAGGCTCTCGACGGCCACCTGCGGCTCCTGACCTTCAAGGACGGCGTGCCGATGAGCGCCGTTCTCGGTCCGGCCGACGAGAGCCCTTCCTACGTCCTGCTCGAACCGCGCCCCGCGACCTGGTACCGGTTCGTTTCCGATCGGATCGACGACGTTCGCACCGTCAACACGTCGCACGGTCCAACGCACCGGACGCTGCCCGGGTCGCCTATGTCGCCGGCGCTGGCGCTGATGCCGCTGCTGGCCCAGCGGTCGAACGGCAAGCTCGAGAGCAGTACGGAAGAGGACCGCTCCAAGGCCCTCTCCGATTTGAAGGGCAGGGGCATCAGCTCGGTCGCCGCCTCGCTCGCCCAGGCGGCCGACAACATCCTGGGGTTCCTGCGCAGCCTGCGGTTCGAGCTGGCCTTTTACATCGGCTGCCTCAACCTCCGCCAGCAGATCGCCGCAACGGGACAGCCCGTGTGCACGCCCGAACCGCTGCCGGCCGGCGAACCTCGTCTCCGCGCCATGGCCGTGTACGACGTCTGTCTCAGCCTGAGCATGAGGGGCAAGGTCGTCCCGAACGACATCGACGCCGACGGCAAGACGCTGGTCATGGTCACCGGCGCCAATCGCGGCGGCAAGTCGACCTTCCTGCGCAGCATCGGCCAGGCCCAGTTGATGATGCAGTGCGGCATGTTCGTGGCCGCCGTCGCGTACCGGGCGAGCACGTGCGCGGGCCTCTTCACGCACTTCAAACGCGAGGAAGACTCGACCATGAGGAGCGGCCGGCTCGACGAGGAGCTGGCGCGGATGAGCGAGATCGTCAACGCGGCGCGGCCGGGCAGCATGCTCCTCGCCAACGAATCCTTCGCCTCCACGAACGAGCGCGAGGGCTCCGAGATAGCCCGCCAGATCGTCCGCGCCCTGATCGAATCCGGCGTCCGGGTCCTGTACGTGACCCACCTCTACGATCTGGCCCACGGCTTCTTCGCCCAGAACCTCGACTCGGCGCTCTTCCTCCGCGCCGAGCGCGAGGACGACACGCGGCGGACCTTCAAGGTCGTCGAGGCGGAGCCGCTTCCGACGAGCTACGGCGAGGACCTGTACAAGCAGATCTTCCTGGGGGCGCCTCGAGTTATCTGGCCGCCGAAGAGTTAGCGCGGGGCAGCGGCGAGCGGTCGGTCGGCGCCTAGCCGAGTTCGGCCAGTTCCATGCCGGGCCCGTCGTCCGGGCGCGCCACGAAGCCTAGCTTCTCGTAGAACCCGCGCTTGCCGCGGGCGCTGAAGAGCTGGACCTGGAGGATTCGCTCCTCGTGGCAGTGGGCGATTAGTCGCTTCATGATCTCGGTTCCGATGCCGTGGCCGCGCATCTCGGGCATCACGATGACGTCCACGATCAGGGCGTGGAGCACTCCGTCGCCGAGCACCATGCCCGTGCCGACGATCTCGCCGTCGCGCCGCGCGCACACTGAGTACCAGGCATGGGGCAGCGTTTCGGCCAGGCGATAGGCGGATATGTCCATCGCCTCGGTCCAGCCACTCAGCCGGAAGAGCCGCTCGAACTCATCGGCGGTCGGGGTCTGGCCGAGGTACTCGATCGCCGCGTTGTCCGGGCTCATTGATTGCGCCTCCATCTTGAACGCGCCGGCCCCGGATCGCGATCAACCGCGCGTCTCCGGGCCTTGCGAGTCGGGCGATTCTAGCCGGCCGCAGGGTCCCCTATTCGGTGGCCTTATCATCGATGGGCCGTAGTGCACGGTCCGTATTGTCCGCCAGGGATACACGCCGACACCACTAGCACAGCTCGAGACTTCCTGGAGCCGCAGGCAGGCTCGCGCCGTCGAACCGTTGTCGCAAAGGCAGGGACTTGATGCCACAGAGGCGGGCGAACGCACGCCGGATTTGCGTGTTCACGCCGCAAGGAGGGGGCTTCTATGCCGGCGAAGTCCTGACCGGCATCGATGACGTCTGCATTCAGCAGAATCTCCAACCCGTGGTCATCCAGACCGCCTTCGGGTGGCAGGCGTCGACGATGGACGCGGGACCGGCGGCCGATTACTACCGGATGGTTCGAGCGCTGCGGATCGGGATAATCCCGATAACGGCGACGTCGCATCCCGAGGAACTGGCGATCCTGTCGCACATAGACGAGCCGATGGTCGCGATCGCCGGTCGGAATCCGCATCCGGACGGCCCGTCCATGGTGGTCGACAACGCCGGTGGCGCCGCCCAGGCAGTCGAGCACTTCCTCACGCATGGTCACCGAAGAATCGGCTTCGTCGGCGCGCTCAACCAGGACGACTACGTGGGCCGATATCGCGGCTACTGCAGCGCTCTCGAAGCGGCCGGAATTGATGTCGACCCGGCCCTGGTCCGCATCGCTCGGACTGAAATGTCACCCTCCGGGCGTGAGGCCGCGAAATCAATGATGGAAGCAGGACTGCCGCCAAGCGCCATCTTTGCCGCGACCGATGGGCTTGCGCTCGATCTGATCGTGGGGTTCGCCGAGGCGGGCATAGTTGTGCCGGATGACATCGCCATCATCGGGTTCAACGACTCGGAAGTCGCCCAGAGCGCGGTGCCCGCCCTGACGTCCGTCCGCCAGAACCCACGAGCGCTTGGCACCGCCGCAATGCGGGTGTTGCTCGACTTGATGAACGGCACGCCGGGCACCGAGGGCGTCCACGTGATGCCGACCGCCCTGGTCCTGCGTCACTCATGCGGCTGCTTCGATGCCGAGGAAGGGCTCGTCCACTCGGCGCACGACTGGAACGCGCCCGACTGGAAGGAACGTCTGAGCGAGGTGTTGGAGAAGGCTCTCGTCGGCTTGCCAGAGTTCAGCTCGACGGATCGCTCCGGCGAAATCTGGCCCGGCGTCAAGACCGTCATTCGAGCATTTGATGCGGCGGTGCTCGGAGCGCCCGTCACGCATGTCACGGAACTCGATGAAGCGTGGCGCAGCGCCAGTCGCCAGACTCGGAACGCGGAGACGCTGCTGGGCCTCGTCGACCTCCTCGAGTTCGTTGGGTTATTCCGCCAGCCCGGCGCCAGCAAGGACCCGGACACGATCCGCCCGAGGTTGAGGGAGTTCCTGGCTCAGGCACGGTTGCAGATCCTCCGCTATTGCGCGACCGTCGATTCGCTGCATACCGAGGTGGCGGATGTCCAGCTGGACTTGACGCGTTGGTTCCTCAGGCTCGAGCCCGGCCGAGAGACCGATCTCGAGTGGCTCAGCAAGGTCAACGCCACCCATGGCTGCCTGGCTTTCTGGGAGCCCACGGAGCACGGCCGCGAACTGGTAGTCCGCGCCACCTACGGTCTGGCGACCGGCAAGTTGCGAGCGGGATCCCGGATCGCTGTCGAAGACTTTCCTCCGGCCGATTGGGTGGGAGATGCGGAGGGGGACGGTGCGTCCGGCACGGTGACCATCCTGCCGATCGGGACTCCGCGCCACGACTGGGGGGTCGTGGCCGTGCTTCTCAACAAAGAGCATCGCTACTTCGACGACTTCTGGACGCTGCAGCACGGTTGCTCGCTGCTGGCGCTGGTTCTGGAGCAAAACGCCGCTTCGTAGTCATGCCGCGAGCCGAAACGGCGCCGCAATCGGACGCCGTCTCGTTAGGTGCGCGCGGTCCGACCCGCAGGGACGCTCGGCCTTAGCGACGGTAGAAGCTGAAGCCTCCGCCGAAGAGCAGGATCACGATGATGATGACCAGCAGTAGTTCCATGTTGGGACCTTCTTTACTAGACGAGTAGCAGGCGGTCGAAGAACGACCGGTAATGGCGCAAGGCGATCCGGAGATCCTCGGTTGAGTTTTCCTCGCCCTTCACCAGCTGGGGTTCGAGCTTTGCGCGCTTCTCGGCGAACGACTTGGTCAGCTTGCGCAAGACCTCTGCCACCAGGAGATCGGCCTGTTCGACCGAAAGTCCCGGCTCGTCCACGAAGCTCGTTTGGATGTCCAGCCATCGAGACCGGAAGGACTCGGCGGCGCCGGCATCGAAGAGCAGGATGCTGCTCCGCCTCGTCGACCGTCGACGTTGTCCTCGCAGGTCCGTCCTCGGCTGATCTGAAGGCCGCTGGGCCGGGTCGGATGGGTTGGTGCCGGAGCCGTTCTGGCTCGAGGTCGTCGGCGTCGGCGACGTTCCCGACGAGATGTCGCCGGTGATCATTGGGCCGCGACGAGAACTTTCGTCTCGGGAGTGACCGTCGCCTCTTGAGGCGCCTCTTGAGGCGCCTCGACCAGGTCGTTGAACAACACATGGGAACTGATCACGGCCTGGCGCAGTTCTTCCGTATCGGCCTGGCCTTGTGCGTCGCGGAGCGCGATCTCGTGCGCGGCGCGGTAGTGCGCTATGGCCGGCGAGTGATCGACCGACATGTCGGCCGAGCGCTGCTCGAAGTCGCTGACCGGGTAGCCGCGGGCCACCATGACCCGCCCGACCAGGGCGTCGGCATCGTGAACGGCGGTAGACGGGTCGTCGACGAAGCTCGCCTGGACAACCAGCCACTCATCGTTGAAGCGCTGGCCTTCATCCGCGCCGAGGTGCCGGATCTCGAATTGCGAGACTCGCTCCTGGCGGGCCGTCAGCTCGTTCTCGGCGCTGTGGGCGTCGCCCGTCTCGGCGAGTGTCCGATCGTACTCGGGCCCGAACTGCTCGCGAAGCTTCTCGCTCCGCTCCAGCCCCTGGGTTCGCTGTCGCCTCGCGGACGACCACACGGCCAAAATCAGGATCGCGACGATCACGACCGCGGCGATTACCAGTGCTGCGGCGGGCATGCGGAACTCCTTGTTCGACTGGTCCCCGAACCTTCCGATCGGGGCGCGACGTCCCGAAGAGATGCTGTCTGGCATTTCAAAGACACCGGATCGCTCACGCTAGGCCGGATTCGGAACCGGCGCGAGGATGAAAACCCACTCTGCCGTTCCACCACGGGCCGACCGACCTGCGGTAGGCCGGCAAATCTGATCCTCAGGCCTACCGCTTTGGAGTCGCCGGCTCGCGCTCGACGCCCTTGAGGGTCACCGACATGTACCCGACCAGAATGGCGATGAGGACGGTCAGGACGACGGCGACTTCACCTGTCCCGAGTCCAAGGCCGCTCGAGATGCGCGACTTGCCCGCCCAGTCCGCGAAGGAGGCTCCGAACGGCCTCGTCAGAACGTAGGCGATCCAGAACGTCAGGATCGGATTCACGTGGACCAGGCGGTAGCCGAGTGCCGGGAGCGCGAACAAGATCCCGAACAACACCCCGGACGCGAAGTAGCCCAGGCGCATTGTGGTCGCGGTCATGTCTCCCGCGGCGGTGCCGAGTGCGAACGTGGCCACGACCGCGGCCCAATAGAACAGCTCTCGCCGGGGCGTATAGATGCTGTGGATCGAGAGCGTCTTCTCGAACGCGTACCAGGCCGCGAAGATGACGGCGAGGCAGATGGCGAAGAACACAGTGGAGACGAGATAGGGAATCCCGAGCCCGATGTGAACGACGTCCGCGCCCATCGTCCCGAAGATCGCGACCATAGCCACGGCCAGCCAGTAGACCGGAGCCAGGTAGCGGCGCACGAGTAGCTGCAGAGCCATCGCCAGGGTGAAGCCGATCGCCCCGACAACGACCGCGATCGCCGGATCGATCTGGAAGACGAGGAAGTCCGAGGTTGCCTCGCCCATCGCCGTGGTCAGCAACTTGACCACCCAGAAGAGGACGGTGATTTCCGGGACCTTAGTGGCGGCCGGCGTTATGCGTCGCCAGACTCGAAGGGATGCGCCGCGGGCGCGCAGGTAGATGGCGCTCAGCGCGCTGGATTTGGTGGTGACAGTCATGTCATATGGCCGGGCGGCCTCTCCCAGCCGGCGATTCGAGTGAAGTCGATCGAGACCCTGCTGGGGTCCGCCGGATCGATCAGGACGCCGACGCGAGCGCCCGGCACAATCATCGGGATGTACAGCCGAGGGACGAGAGCCTTCAACTCTATAGCCGCAGGCTGATCGCCCGGCGCTCGCAGTCGTCGGCGATGGCCGTGAGGCGGCGGATCGACTCGCCCTCGGTCGCCGGTTCCGTGTGGCGAGCGGCAACGATGGCGTCGATCTCGGCCCGGACGCCGATCACGCTGTCGACGTATGCCCTGGCGTCGTCGAGCTTGCGCGACGGTAGGTACCTGCCGACCCGCGACAGCTCCGCGAAATCGACCTCGTCCCGCGCGTTGCCCCAGCTGACCGAACGCCGCCTAACCAAGTCGTTGGCGGCAGCCAGCAGGTCCGCGGCCGCCAGGCGAGCCCGCTCCTCAGCTTCGTCGAGCTCCTGGGTCATTGTGCCGCCTCCAAATCACGATGCCGCTCGCGCCGGCTCGCGCCGGTTCGCGCCTCTGCGTGGCCTCACTTTAGGTGTTCGCGGCGGTCTACGGCTCGGCTCGCAGCGCAGTGAGGATCGAAACTGCCGACTTGAGGTGGCATCGCCGGTCACCCGGTCAGGCCTGGTTGTCGGCCGGCGCGTCGCCCTGGCGGTCGTCCTCGGGCCGGCCGGATTCCACGATCGTCGTCGGCGTGTTGTGGACCGCGGTCGTGGCCGGGATCGTTCCCAGGCGGCCGGCCTGGTAGTCGGCCATCGCCGTCATGATCTCCTCGCGGGTGTTCATCACGAACGGGCCCATCCAGGCCACCGGCTCGCCGATCGGGCGGCCGCCGAGGATCAGCAGATCGAGATTCGGGCTGCGGCTCTCCTGGACCTGGGCCGCGGCCACGGCAAGCGTGTTTCCAGAACCGAGAACCGCCAGCTGGCCCGTCTCCATCGGCCGCGCCTCGGCGCCGACGGTGCCGAGCCCGGCCATGTCGTACACGAGGGCGTTGTAGTCCGCCCGCCACGGCAGAGTCAGCTTGGCACCGGGGCTGAGTGTGGCGTGGACCAGAGTCATCGGCGTGTACGTGGAGCCCGGGCCTTTGTGCCCGGCAACTTCGCCCGCGATGATCCGGACGAGCGCGCCGCCGTCCGGCGACGAGGCGATCGCGACTTCTCGGGCGCGGATGTCCTGGTAGCGCGGCTGGAGCCACTTCTGGGCGCGCGGCAGGTTGACCCAGAGCTGAAATCCGTGGAACAGGCCGCCGCTGGTGACGAGCCACTCCGGCGGCTTCTCGATATGGAGGATTCCGGCGCCGGCGGTCATCCACTGCGTGTCACCGTTGGTGATGGTGCCGCCGCCGCCGTTCGAGTCCTGATGCTCGAACGTGCCGTCGATCATGTACGTGACCGTTTCGAAGCCGCGGTGCGGGTGCCATGGCGTGCCCTTCGGTTCGCCGGGCGCGTACTCGACTTCGCCCATCTGGTCGAGGTGGACGAACGGGTCGAGCTCGCCGAGGTCGACGCCCGCGAAAGCGCGACGGACCGGAAAGCCCTCACCCTCGAGCCCGTGCGGGGCCGTGGTCAGGCTGCGGACCGGGCGCATCCGGGCGGTCGCTGGATCCGGCTCCGGGATGCGGGGCAGGATGGTGATATCTGGGACGGTGATTGCCGGCATGACTCGATCCTCGTCGGGCCGCGGCCTTCTGCCGCGTGCGCCCGAGTGAATCGATCATGCGCTCGCCGCAGCGGCGGCCCGCGTGCTGAAACATCGTCGCACCGCCAGGCGGACCGGGCGGCGCCGCCGGACGGCGGCCGGCGGCGTTACGACGGGACGGGCGTCGTCGGCGGCTGGGTGAGGAGCGCGGGCGGCGGAATGTACAACGTCTCGCCTACATACAGCTTGTTGAAGTTCGTGATCTGCGGGTTGGCCAGCTCCAGCTGCCACAACTGAAGGTTGAACTTCGTGGCGATCGCGGACAGGGTGTCGCCCGGCAAGACCTTGTAGGCGAACCAGCCCGGGCCGGACGTCCACGACGGAGACACCGGAGTCGGCAGTGGCCCGGGCGAATTGGTGGTCGACGGCGCGGCGTAATCAGACGCGGACGGCGCGGCGACCGACCCAGACGGCTCGGCGGCCGATGCCGACGGCTGTGCCGCCGATGTTCGCAGCGAGGCGCTTAGGAGATAGCTGCCCTGAGTCCAGTAGACCGTCGGGTTGGCGTCCCCGGCGTCGGTCTTGACGAAGATGCCGCCCGCCGAGGAAAGCCATGGCGCACCCAGCGGGTCGGCTTCGTACTGCGCCACGTACGCGCCATCCGTCTTGGCGAATTCCAAGATGCGCTGGTTGGCCGCGTCATAGGCGTAAAGGTGTCCCTGGCCGGGGGCGGAATTGTCGGCCGCCAGCAGGGTGTATTTGGGTGTCTTCGCCAGGCCTGGAGGAGTCGCGAGCGACCAGCCATCGACGGCCTGGCCGAGCTGGTACTTCGTGATCCGGCCGTCGTCCACCAGGTAGACGTTCCCGTCGATGTACATGTCGGTGACGTTGCTGACATCCTGGGCCAGGCTCAAGTAGTTCGCGCGGCCGGCCGTGGGATAGCCGCTGCCGTCCGGAGCGGTCGGGTACTTGATGATCTGTTGCGCACTCGGCAGCACGATGTAGAAGTTGTACTGGCCCAATACCGGGTTGGTGACGTAGGTGCCGATCGCCCTGGCGCCTGCGCTCCACGTCTCGCTGTCGGGAATGGAGATCTTCTTGAGAACACCGCGGCCCGACGCATTGCTGGTGGCCGGATGCCACACCCATAGCGAGTTTGACGAGTCAAGGATCACGACGTCCCCGCCGCCGGTCGTCATGAACCGGGGTTTCGCCACCACGCCCATTATTCCGTCCGGCGCAGGCGCCTCCTGGCCTGCGGCCACCACGGCGAGCCGGGCGCCGGTCGTGAGGTCCACCCGGTCGACCTCGTTCGCGTTGGTGTCGAGGATGTAGGCCGCACCGTCGGGACCGAGCACCAGCCCAGTCAGGTCGGAATCACCCAGATCAAGAACGGTCTTCGGCTCGATGAGGGTGGGGCCGGATACCGCGGCCGATCTGTCCGGGCCCGACGTCGGCACTGCGGTCGGCGATCCGGACGCGCTCACGTGGCCGGCCCGCTGGCCGCCGACGACGGCCATGCCCGCGACGACCACCAGAAGGAGAGTTACGACCGCCGCGCTCAACCCGACCGACGCGCCGCCTCGTGTCCGAACAGCGACCCGCAACGGCCCCGACGCTTCAGCCGGCAGGGTCACATTCCCGGCATATGTGCGCTCCCGCGGCCAGCAACCGCGAAGCCGCTCCTCGATGACTTCGATGTCCATCACGATTCCTCCTGCGCGAGTCGACGGCGCAGAGTTGCGACTGCATTGGTTGCATGGCTGCGGGCCGCGTTTGAGGTGATCCCCAGCGCGAATCCGATCTGCTCGAACGGAAGGTCGGCGCGGTAGCGGAGATAGAGGACCGCACGCTGCCGTCCCGAAAGCTCGTCGACCGCCTGCCAGAGCGCGTCGGCGTCGGCCGAGTCGGCCGGGTCGGACCCATGCCTCTCTCCTCGCGCGATCAAGCGCCCTAGAGAGCCGGAGATGCGGAGCCGAAGGCGGTGGTGGTCGACGGCGATGCGATACGTCGTCCGGAATGTCCAGGCGTCGAGGTCCAGAACCTCTCGTCCAGCAGCCAGCTCGCGCCAGAGCCGGAGCATCGCCTCCTGCACGGCGTCGGCTGCTTCCTCCTCAGAGAGCCCGAGGCCGAGAGCGAACCCGTATAGATCCTGCCCGCGCCGCTCGTGCAACGACAGCACGCGGCGCTCGCGCTCCGGGTCCTCGCCGGCTTTCGCCACGAGGTGAGTGTCGGGAGCGAGCTCTCTCGTCATCACATCCAATAGACGCAGGCAGCCGCCGGAATGCTTAGGTCATCGGATGCTCAGTATTCAGGACGGCCGAGGGGCGCGCTCGATCGCGGGGCTCGGGCTCCCGAGGGGCCAGGCCCGCGACCTACGTGTTCGAGCCGAGGCCCGGTGTCGTGGCGCCCGGCGTCCCGGTGCCGCCGCCGCTTGGCCAGCGGCCCCGGCCGGGTCCACCCGGGATCCCCGATCCGACTCCGCCGAAGCCCGGCCCGCCGCCGAACCCGGCCTGGACGTTAGTGGCGTTGAGCGATCCGTCGGCGTTGAGCGTGCCGCTGGCAACGACGAAGGCTCCCGCGGCGACGTCGCTCAGCGTCGGGGCCGTGACGCCGCGAACCACGTACTTGGTCGAGGATGAGACATTGACCGTGACCGTCTTGCCCGGCGAGGTGGTGACGACGATCGTCGTGGCCGTCTTGCCGGCGACCGTTCCGCGAACCGCCGCGGCCGAGATGTTGATCGTGGTGGCGGTGAAGTTGCCGGCCGAATCGACCGTACCCTGCGCCGTGATTCGCACGCCGACCACGAGCGCGCTCGCTGAAGCGGCCGCACCGCCCTGCTTGTAGGTCGTGGAACCGGTGACCGTCAGCGTCTTCGTGGAGTTGCCACCCTGCGAGATCGTGACCGAGCCCGACGTCACCGCCGTGACCGTCCCCGAGGCGGTCGGCATCACGACCTGGATCGCGGTGATCTTGTAGGTACCGTCCGTCTGGCGAGTTTCGTGGAACGTGATCGTGTCGCCGACCGCCAGATCGGAGACCGTGACCGTCTTGCCGGCCTTGGTGATCGCCGCGCCGGTGGCGTCGATCGTCCGCGTCCAGCCGTCGCTCGTCTGCAGCGACAGCTTGGTGCCGTCGATCTTGGTGATGGCAATCGCCATCCGACCGGAAACGCCGCCGAGTGCCCCGCCGCCGAGTGCCCCGCCGCCGAGTGCCCCGCCGCCGGTCCAGCCGGGACCGAGTTCGGGGTGGCCGGGGATCGTAGTGGCCTGCGCCGCCATCGCGCCGTCGGGGGCCCCGGACGCGGCGCCCAGGGCGTAGGCCACCGAGGCTACGCCGGCGAGAATCAATGCCAGGGCCAGCGGGACGAATCGCCACCGCCAAAGGGAAGCCTTCATCAAGTTCACCTCTTCGCACCTCCCGTGTGGAGACGGGAGCAAGGAAGTCGGCCGACATGGAGCGAGTCGGCCCTCTTCCAGCGACACGTGTATGCCATCTTCGCACTCGGATAATCCTGAAGCCAGTGGCCGAACTCACTTAGTTGGCTGAGACGCGCCCGCGGGATCGCCAAGCCCGGCTGCCACCACGGCCCACGGGGTGGCCTGGCCGGCCCGGCTTTGAGGACACGCACGCCACTCGGGTCTAGCATTCGTTAATGCTCGTACTCATATTTGTCGCCTTCATCGCGGGACTGGTCACGGCCGTGTCCCCGTGCGTCCTGCCGATACTTCCCATCGTTCTGGCCACGGGCGCCGACGGCGACAGACGTCGTCCGGTCCTGGTCATCGCCGGCCTGATCGGCAGTTTCTCGTTCTTCACCCTGGCCAGCGTCGAGATCATCCAGACCCTGCATCTGCCCAGCTCGACGCTGCGGGACATCGCCATCGCGATCATCGCGCTGTTCGGGTTGACGCTACTCGTGCCGGCGCTGACCACCCGCTTCGAGCGGCTGACGGCCGGCCTGCCGGGGATCGGTGCGCGGCTGGCGGGCACCGACAGGCTCGGCACCGGCAGGCTCGGCACCGGCAGGCTCGGCACCGACCGGCTCGGCGTCGGCGAGCCACGTGTCGGAGCCGCGGGCGTGATCGCGGGTCTGGCCACGGGCGTCGGGCTCGGGCTCGTCTGGACGCCCTGCGCCGGCCCGATTCTCGGTGCGATAACCAGCCTGGCGGTGACCGCCCCGGGTTCGCTGGCCACTTTCGCGCTTGTCGTCGCTTACGCAATCGGTGCCGGGCTGCCGCTCCTCGCAATCGCCATGGGCGGCCGAGCGGCACTGGCGCGGCTTCGGATGCGATCGGCTTCGGCATGGGCCGGTCGGGCCTTCGGTGTACTCGTCCTCGCGACGGCGGGCCTGATGGCCGTCGGCGCCGACACCGCGCTCTCGGCCGACCTGACCGGCGCCTTGCCAGACTGGACGAACACGCTCCAGACGCTGGAACGGACCAACCAGGTCCAGTCCGCTCTTCAGGACATCGGCGCCAACGGGGCGACGACGGTCAGCGGACCCGCGTCGGGCATCTCGGGGCTGCCGGTCGGGCCGGCCGCGCCGGACTTCACCGGCATCGACCACTGGCTCAATTCGAGCCCGCTGACGATGGCCGGGCTGCGCGGCAAGGTTGTCCTGGTCGACTTCTGGACCTACTCCTGCATCAACTGCATCAGGACCCTGCCCTACGTCGAGAGCTGGTATCAGAAATACGCGGCGGACGGCTTCGTCGTTGTCGGGGTCCACACTCCGGAATTCGCCTTCGAACACGACACGGGCAACGTCGCGGCGTCCATCGTCCGCTTCGGCATCACCTATCCGGTGGCCCAGGACAACGAGTACGGCACCTGGAACGCATATAGCAATGCGTACTGGCCGGCCGACTATCTGATCGACGCCACCGGCCACATCCGCTCGACGCACTTCGGCGAGGGCGACTACAACCAGACGGAGATCGAGATCCGCGGGCTCCTGGCCGAGGCGGGCCAGGCGGCCTTGCCGAGTGCGGCGCCATCGGCCCCGCCACCGCCATTCATCGCCAACCAGACGCCCGAGACGTACATCGGGACGGATCGCGCGACCAGCTTCGCCTCGCCCCAGGTGGCCGGCGCGGGAGCGGCCAAGTACACCTTCCCGAGCTACCTATCGGACGACACGTTTGCCGTCTCGGGCACTTTCGACTTCCAGCCCCAGTACGCAACCGCGACCCAGGCGGGCGATCAGCTTGAGCTCTCGTTCTACGCTCGCGACGTCTACCTGGTTGTGGCGGCCGATTCGCCGGTGCCGGCAACGGTCCAGGTGACCGGCGTCACGGGGGCGTCGCCGACCGAGGACGTGGGCGCCGACGGTGCCATGGGCATCGGGGCGGCGCGCCTGTACCACGTCGTCCACCTGCCGTCCGCGGCCCGTGGCACGGTCATCATCACGTTCAACGCTGCGGGTGCGCGCGCCTATTCCTTCACGTTCGGCGGCTGAGTCCCGGTGGCGCCGGAGCGTGACCGGGGCTTTCGAGTGGCTCGGGCCGCAGGCTCGTCCGGGCCGTCGAAATCGTCCGAGGCGGGCGGCTCGAGATCACGCGCCCGCTTGACCTGGGCGTCGAGCACTTGCTTGAACTGCTTGGCCAGGCCGGTCTTCATCCCGGCCCTGGTCCGTGCGTCGGCGTCACGATCGCGGCGCCTGTCGCGGGCCGCCTCCGAGGGCGGCAGGTCGTTGTCGTATCCGTCCATTAGATCGAGACTCTGCTCCTTTCCTTCGGCGACCTGCTACGATCCGGCGTAGATGGATCTCTACGGCGTCCGGATTCCCACGATTGTCACCGACAACAAGGCGGGCCGCTGCTCCGGCTGCGGAGAGGTCATCGCCGGGCGACCGTGGCGAGTAAGCCTGCTGGAAATCGTGGCGCCGGAGTCGCCGGTCCCATCCACAGAATCCGCGCCGCTGAACCCCGGTCCGTTTGAGTTCCACGGCGACCCAAGCCATGTCTTGGCCTGGATGAGCAAGCGAGGAATGCTCTTCTGCCGGCGTTCACAGGTCCGGGAGATAATGCGACCGGTCTGGGTGACGGCGGAGCCTCCTCTGATGGGGCTGTGCGACGGTATCCACCGTGACGATCACGAGTTCGTCGATCCCGCCGCCGTGGCGGCCGACCAGAGCTGAGGGCAGATGCACGTACGCAAGGCGGTACTTCCGGCCGCGGGTTGGGGAACCCGCTTTCTCCCGGCCACCAAAGCCCAGCCCAAGGAGATGCTCCCCCTGGTCGACAAGCCGGTCATCCAGTACGCCGTTGAAGAAGCGGTCGAAGCCGGCATCGAGCAGGTCATCATCGTCACCAGCAGCCAGAAGCGGGCGATCGAGGACCACTTCGACATAAGTGTCGAACTCGAGCAACTCCTGGAATCGCGTGGCGAAATCGAGAAGCTGCGCCAGATCCGAGCGATCTCGGACCTAGCTCAGGTCTATTACGTTCGCCAGAAGGAGCAGCTGGGCCTCGGCCACGCCGTACTCATGGCCAAAGACCTGATCGGCCACGAGCCCTTCGCCGTGATCCTCTCGGACGATGTCGTGGTGGGCGAGAGGCCCTGCATCGGGCAGCTGATCCAAGCCTATGAAGAGACCCACAGTTCGGTCGTGGCCGTGATGGAAGTTCCGCAAGAGGAGACCTTCCGATACGGCGTGATCGGCGGCGAGCAGGTCGCCGGCTCGACCGATCCGCGGCTGTATCACGTCACCGACCTTGTCGAAAAGCCCGAGCCATCCGCGGCGCCGTCCAACCTGGCCATCATCGGCCGCTACGTCCTGACGCCCAAGATCTTCGAGAAGCTCGAGCAGACGCCGCGCGGTGCGGGCGGCGAGATCCAGCTGACCGACGCGATCCAGGCGCTGATGCAGGAGCAGGACGTGTACGGCTACGCTTTCGACGGCGTGAGATACGATGCCGGCACCACGATGGGCTGGCTCAAAGCGTCTGTTGAACTGGCCCTGCAGAGACCGGAAATGGGAACCGAGTTCCGCCGGTACCTCCAATCGCTCGATCTGCGCTGATGGCGGGTAATCTGTGGGGAGTGGCAGTCGAGCATTCGACGCGGCGGCGTCCCATATAGCCCAATAGCCCAGTGAGGATCTCTGGTGGTCGAGATCGGACGAATGATCGGGGGCCGTTACCGGCTCGTTGAGTTGCTCGGCGAGGGTGGTTTCGACACGGTATACCGGGCTCACGATGTCCAGATGGGGCGGGACGTCGCGCTCAAGCTGATTCGTCCGGAGTACGCCGACGACCTGGACTTCATGTCGGACTTCCGCTGGCAATCTCGAGTCGCGACCAGCCTCGACCACACGAACGTAGCCGCCGTCTACGACTTCGGCACCGACGACGCCGGCACCTACCTGGCGACGGAATACGTCGACGGGGCGGATCTCGGCACGCTCATCGAGCGCAATGGGCCCGTGCCGCCGCGCCGCGCCGCGCGAGCGGCCGCCGAGGTTGCCCGGGCTCTCTCCGCCGCTCACGAACGCGGGCTGCCGCACGGCGACCTCCAGCCGGACAACGTCATGGTCACCCGGGACGGGACGATCAAGGTCACCGACTTCGGTATCGCCCGCGCCGCCCTGGCGGTAACGGACTCGTCGTCTTCGAATATCAAGAGCTACGACGCCGATTCTCCCAAGAAGGCCACGCCGCCGGTCTTGAGCGCGATGCTCGGCGGCGCGCCGTCGGAGGCGTCCGACGTGGAGGCGCTCGGCTGCCTCCTGTACGAGATGCTGACCGCCCGCGCACCGTGGATCGGGCAATCGGTGGAAGAAGTCGTCGCCGCGCGCAAGGCCGGGCCACCGCCCGTGCCGTCGACACTCAATACAGCCGTCCCGCCCGAGCTCGACCAGATCACCATGAAGGCCCTACTGCACGCAGGCGAGGGACGCTACGCATCGGCCGCCGACGTTGCCGACGCGCTGGAGAGATACGTCGAGCCGGACGCCTCCGTGCGCGGCGCGGCCAGGTCCGCCGCCGCGGCCGCGGCGACGTACTCCGCCGCATCGTCGACCGTGTCGGAAACGCCGGCGAGTTCCGGATCCGCTCTGCGCCGCGCGGTCCCGATCGCAGCCGCGGCCGATCTCGCCGCCGGAGCGGGCGTGGCCTCCGCCGACGGCGCCGGCAGTTCGGCGCGCCTCGGCCGGGGCAACTATTCCGCGGACGCATACGCGTCGCGGCGCGGCCCCGTGGAACGCTTCAACGAGGACGCCGAGTACGAAGCGTCCAACGCCTACTCGCCGGAGCCCGAGCGCCCACGACGGCCCGTCCGGCGCCCCTCGCAACTGGACGACGAGACCGAGCAGGTCGGTGCCAGCCCGTGGGCTTGGATCGCCGGCGTGCTGCTGATCATGGTCATCGTTGTGGTCGCCTTCATCGTCTTCACCCTGGCCAGCAAGTCGCCTCAGGCGCCCATCTACGCCCCCAACCTGATGTACGAGTCCTACACGCAAGCCCAGGCGCAGGCTCAACGCGATGGCCTGAGCGTGATCGTCCAGTTCACACCGAATACGACGACCCAGGCCGACGGCACCGTTATCGCCCAAGATCCGGCCGCAGCCACCGAAATGCACGCCGGCGACACCATCACCATCACGGTCGTCACCGGTCAGAAGACCGTCACGGTTCCGAACCTCGTGGGCATGACGGAAACCGACGCCCTGAGCGCCCTGACCGGAGTGGGGCTGCAGGCGGGCGTCGTCACCAATGCTTACGACCCCGCGATCCCGGCCGGCCAGGTCATCAGCTCCAACCCGCATTCCGGCATCCCGGTGCTGGCCAACTCGCTGGTCGACTACGTGCTCTCCCAGGGCCCCAGTCCAACGGACACGCCTTCACCCAGCCCTAGCCCAAGCCCGAGCCCGAGCCCGAGCCCGACTCCTACTCCGGCGCCGACTCCTACTCCCACGCCGGCGCCGACGCCTACGCCGACTCACACGCCGACCCCGGCTCCGACGCCGAGCCCGCCTGGCCCGTAGCGCCCGGCGGTCCAGCCCCTGCCCGCGAGCCCTGGCGGTTCGTTCTCGCGTTCTAGCCCGTTCGTTCTAGCCCTGGCGCGGCCACTTGCCGCCGCGAAGACCCCCAGCGGCGTCGCGGTGGCCCGGAACCGGTCCCCAGGGCCGGGGCCGAATGGAACCTCCGGGCGGATCGCGTTCGGGTTCCGCGTCTCTGTCGATATCCGGCTCGGCCCACATCCCGAGGCTCGGCGGAGGCTGATCCGGCGGCTCCGGACCGTCCGCCCCCGCTCCCCAGATGCCCTCGCCGGCATCGGGCAACGGCGGGACCGCGTCTCGCGGCTCTGCCGGCCGGCGCTCCCAGCACGGACGTTCCTCGGACCCGGTGAGTGGGACGCGGCCCTTGTCCAGGCCGCAGTAGCCAAGCTTCACGGCTACGGCCCGACGGAAGTGGCGGCAGGTGGCGCACAAGGTCGTTGAGCGGTGGCAAACCCAGCATCGCGCCGTTTCCGGCTGCGGTGCATCGCAATGCGGACAGCGCCAGCTGGCCATGGCTCGATTGTAGATGCGATGGCCCCGCCAGACCAGAGCTGGCTAGGTCGTGGTTATGCCGTACGTGGCGGTGATCACGTCACCCTGTGGCGACGTCACCAGAACGTTGGCCCGGCCGGACCCCGCGGTTGCGCCCGTGATGACGTACTGCCAGGTCGCGACGCCCTTGGAATCGGTCGTCAGTACCGGCGAGACAATCGGCGCAAGGCCATAGATCAAGATCGTGAACGTCACCGAAGCCCCTGCCAGCGGCGACCCACCGTACGAAGTGGCGAGCGTCGTCAGCTTCAGAGTGGTGTGGGAAGTGGATGGGAACTTGCTCGGCGATACCGAGAGATGGGCCGCGAGCTGGCCGTAGGAGCGGGTCACGGTGACGCCGGTCGTCGATACGTTGCCGGCCTGGTCGGTCGCCGTGAGGTCGATCGTGTTCGAGCCGGCCACGACCGTAACCGTGAGGCTGTAGTGGCCGTCGGCGCCGACAGTGGTCTCGTTAAGCGAACCGCCCGGGGCCTGTTCGTTGCGAACGGCCACCGTCGCTCCCGCCTCGCTGCTGCCGAGTATGTCGACTGTGGAAGCGCTCACCTTCGCGTCCTTGGAGGGCGACGAGATCGTGAGCTTGGGTGCGATCGTGTCCAGGATCAAGGTGACCACGGGTGACGGCACCCCTTCGCCATTGGGGCCCTGGAGGCGGGCCACGAAGTTGTTTCTGCCCTCCGTTAGCGTGATCGGAGAAGTGATGAACTGGGTCGTGCCGCCGACCGAAACGCTCGCCACCCTGCGCGACCCTCCTCCGTTGAGCACGGCATAGATGTTGACCTCGTACCCGGACTTGCCCACGACGGAGGCGGGCACGCTGCCCTGCAGCGGTATCGATGCCTGAGCCGTGTAGCCCCCGGTACCCGGCTCGTTGATCACCGGCGTGTCGAGCTGCGCACCGGACGGTGCGGCCGTGGCCGGGTTCTGCGACGTCAACCGGTTGATGGAATTGCCGAACGCCCCGGCGACCCCGCTGGCGAAGTCGCCGATCAGACGCGGGCCGATGGTGATCGTCACCAGCCCGGCCACGATGCAGAAGACGACGATGACCATGGCCGTCGGACCGGAGGCGCGGGGCCCGGGCTGACTCCGGCTGTACTTGCGCAGGATGTCGGTCGGCGGAGCGGATGCTCGGACGGCGTGTGTCGGCAATCGGTCGCTGGCTGGCGGCCGGGGCCTGACCTGAGCGGCTCGTCGTTCTCGCATTCGCATCCTCGGTATTGTCGCATCACTGCCGCACCGGACATCGTCCACGATGCCCGGAAATACTGTTGCCGACCGAAACAATGCCGACTACTCGGGAGTAGGACGAACCAACCTGCCGCACCGTTGTCATGCGCGCAGCGGGCGGATCGATGTACTCTGCTATAGAAAGCGGACGTTCAGGTGCGTCCGCTTCGGTTCGAGGCGACAGTGCAGGCACGCGACCCTAAGCCAGATCGGCCCCGAAGCCCCGATGGCGGCCCGGGCCACAATCCCGGCCTGCGGCCCGGGATGCGGCCCTCGTATGTGCAGCCTGCCGGCTACGTGCGGCCTGCCGGCTATCCGCGGCCTGCCGGCTATCCGCGGCCTGCCGGCTATCCGCGGCCTGCCGGCCGGGTCACGACCCCGACCGCTCCGCGCATGCCGGTGATCACCCATGCCGAGCCTGGTTCGCAGCGCTACCCGACGATGCCGCTGCCCCGTGGCGGCTTTGGTCTTCCGAGCCTGCGCCGCAACGTCTGCCCGCACTTCTACATGACCGGCAGCCGCGGTGCCATCCCGATCCAGGCGCCGCATCTGCTAAAGGCGCTGATCCGCCAGGAGCAGAACGTTTCCCGCTGCCAGCTCCGCGGCGGCGTCCATCTTGAGCAGGGCTACGTCAACGACGTCTGCCTGACGCCGCGCTTCAATCAGTGCGTCTTCTATGAAGACGATCTGACGAAGGATTGACTTCGGACCGGCTGACCTACGCGCAAGCTCTCGCGGAACTGGCTTCTCGCGGCCGATTCGGGATTCGGCTCGGGCTCGGCCGAACCAACGCTCTCCTCGCCCGACTCGATCATCCGGAGCGGTCGTTCCGCGGCGCGCTGATCGCGGGCACGAACGGCAAGGGCAGCGTGCTGGCACTTATGGGCTCGGCTCTGACCGCGGCCGGTTACAAGGTCGGCCTGACGCCCAAGCCGCACCTGGTCACGTATCGAGAGCGGCTCCAGATCGGCGGCAAGCCGGTCGACCCCGAAACCTTCGCCAGACTCGCGAGCGACGTCCTGGCCGCGGCCGACAAGATCGCCCGCCGCCACGGCGATCCCACCGAGTTCGAGCTCCTGACCGCGATCACGTTCCTGTGGTTCGCGGAGGTTGGGCTCGATCTGGCGGTCGTCGAGGTTGGGCTGGGCGGCCGGCTCGACGCCACTCATGCCTGGGACGGCGGCGTGGCCGTTATCACGAACATCTCGCTGGACCACATGGACCGGCTCGGTTCCACGATCGAAGCGATCGCCAAGGAGAAGGCCGCGATCATCATGCGCGGCGACCTGGCGGTGACGGGTGCTCGAGGTTCGGCGCTCGAAGTGATCGAGCGCCGAAGCCGGGGAGTCCGGGCTCCGCTGACTGTGACGCCGCCGGCGCAGCTTCTCGCTGCCGATCGTGACGGGATCGAAGTCGAGTTGGGGCGGCTGGGACGGGTTCGCGTCGGGCTGCGTGGCCGCCACCAGGCGGCGAACGTGGCGGTCGCCGACGCGGCGCTGGACGCTCTCGAGGCGGCGGGGATTGCCCGAGTCGCCGGGGAGTGGCGGCGGGCCGGGTACGGGGCGGTTCGTTGGCCGGGGCGGCTGGAACTCGTCGTTGCCGCCGGCCGCGAGATCCTGCTCGACGGCGCCCACAACCCGGCCGGGGCCGCGACCCTCGCCGAAGCGCTCGACGACATGGCTCCGCTGCTCCGCCCCGGCCGCCCGACCCTCGTTCTGGCGATCATGGCTGACAAGGACGTGGATGGCGTGATCGGCGCGCTGGCGGCGTCGACGTACCTGCGCGGGGCCCGTGTCATCTGCACCTCTCCTGCGGGCGGCCGCGCGATGGCGGCTGACCTGCTGGCAGCGCGGTGGGAGTCGCTGGCGGGCTGGCCCGCGGAGGCGGTCGCGGAGCCGGCCGCGGCGCTGGACGCGGCCACGTCCTCGGGGAGTGGCTCCGGCCCGATCGTCGTCGCCGGTTCCCTCTACCTGGTCGGCGCCGCGCGAGGGATACTCGTGTCGGATCCGTTGCTCGAGCCGGACCCGCCCGTATCGCACCGCGAGGGACTGCCGTGACGACTGCCGACCAGCATCGCCGCTCGGCTTCCGATCAGCATCGCCGCTCGGCCTCTGCGCCGGAGCCGCTGCCGCCCACCCAGATCGGGCCGCGGCTCTTCGAGTGGGGCAGCCGCACCTACGTCATGGGCATCGTCAACGTGACCCCCGACTCGTTCTCGGGCGACGGGTTGCTGGCGACCGCCGCCGGCCCCACGACCAGCGCCGGCGCCACCGGCGCCCGCGCATCCGTGGCGCGCGCCGCCGATGCCCTCGCTGCCGCCGTTGCCCAGGCCCGCCGCATGGTCGACGAAGGCGCCGACATCCTCGACGTCGGTGGCGAATCCACCCGACCCGGCCACGAGCCGGTGGCCGAGGATGAGGAAGCGGGGCGGGTGGTTCCGGTTATCGCCTCCATCCACGCCGCGCTGCCCGACGTGCCGATCAGCATCGACTCGTCCAAGCCGGCCGTGGCCGCGGCCGCCATCGACGCCGGCGCCTCGCTCATCAACGACGTCTGGGGTGTCTCGCCCGACGACGCCATGTGCCGCCTCGCCGCCGCTCGCCAGGTCCCGATCATCCTGATGCACAACCGCGCCACGCCCGAATACCGCGACTTCGTGGCCGAGTTCATGGCCGACATGCGTGCGGCGCTGGCTCGGGCGATCGCCGCCGGAGTCCCGCGACAAAACGTCATCCTCGACCCCGGTTTCGGGTTCGGGAAGACGCCGGCCCACAACCTCATCGTCATGCGCGAGCTGGCTCGGTTGCGTGGGCTCGGCCAGCCGGTCCTGCTCGGCACGTCGCGCAAGTCGACCATCGGCCGCGTGCTCGGTGGCTTGCCGCCGGAAGAGCGGCTCGAAGGCACGCTCGCGACCACCGCCATCGGCATCGCCGCGGGTGTCGACATCGTCCGCGTCCACGACGTTTTGGCCAACGTGCGCGCCGCGCTAGTCGCCGACGGCATCAGCCGGGGGGACAACCTGTGACCGATCGGATCGTCCTGACCAACATGCAATTCGAGGGCACGCACGGCGTCCTGGAGGAAGAGCATGTTGCGCCGCAGCCGTTCGAAGTCGATGTCGAGCTACATCTCGACCTCGCGCCCGCCGGCCAGACCGACGATCTATCCAGGACCGCCGACTACCGTCAGGCCTTCGAAATCTGCCGCGACACGATCGAGGGCCCGTCCTGCCAGCTGATCGAGACCCTCGCCGAGAAGATCGCCGCCCGCCTGCTGGCCGCGTACGAGCAGGTGGCCGTTTCCGAGGTCGTCGTGCGCATCCGCAAGCCCGCGGTCATGCTGCCCGGCGACCTGGATTCGGCGGCCGTCGAAATCACGCGTCACCGGGGCCGTTGAACTGCGGCGGCTGGGGTTCCAGTCGCCGACGCGTACGAGCACGGGGCGCGGGGCGCGGGCGTGGCCCGGCGCAGCACCGCGCCGCGATTCCCTTCTACTCCCCGGGCGAGTGCTATGAAACTTGATGGGTGCGGCCGTCGCAGAATCGGCCGATTCGGCCACGAGAGGGCTCGTCAGGGCCGCGAAACGGGGCATAGGACCCCGTTTCGGGCCCGATTCTGCCTGCGAGGAACCTCCGGCTGGCCTGCCACCCCGCCGGGGTGCCGACGGCGCTTCCAAAACACTCGTGTGGGGAGTACAAGGAAGAAACGGCGGGGAGCGTCCATCCAAGAGGCCGTGCGTGGCGAAGCCGCCCGCGGGCGCGACCACCGGCGGTACGTGAGCGGGCGCGGGGCGTGTGGCGCGGGACGGGACCAGAGCGGGATGGCTGGATCCCGCCGGCAGCCAAATCGGCCCGCGTCGGCGGTTCGCGACTTAGCTAGCTCGCCGCTTCCGGCCGGATCCCCAGGGAGACCATGAACGTCAGGTACTTGCCGGCACGGTAGACCCGCAGGCTGACCGTTCGGCCGGGGGAGTACTGGACCAGAACGTCCTGCAGCGGGTTGCTGCCCGTGATGGCCTGGCCCTCGACCTCGGTGATGATGTCGCCGGTCTTGATGCCGGCCTTGGACCCGGGACTGCCCGCGACGACGGCCTCGATCGAGTTGCCGGTCGCGTCCTCCGTGTGGACCCACGCCCCGTCGTTGAGCGGCAGCTTGTACTGCTGCTTCACGCCGGGATCGATCATCAGGTACGAGACGCCGATGAACGGCCGCGACAGCTTCTCGCCGGCCAGGGCCTGCTGCATGATCGGCTTGGCGATGTCGATCGGGACCGCGAAGCCGATCCCCTGGCCCACCTGGTTCTCGGCCGTGGCGATGCCGACGACGCGGCCGGAGGCGTCGATGAGCGGCCCGCCGCTGTTGCCGGCGTTGATCGCTGCGTCGGTCTGGATCAGGTCGTGCAGCGTGGAAGTCGAGGTGGCGTCGCTGCCCGTAACGACCAGATCGCGACCCAGCGCGGACACGATGCCGGTCGTGACGCTGTTGGGGTAGTTGAGCCCGAGGGGGTCGCCGATGGCGATCGCGAGCTGGCCGACCTGGATGGACGCCGACGAGCCGATCGGGGCCACGGTCAGTCCGGCCAGGCCGTCGACTTTCACGACCGCCAGATCGGTGAGGCTGTCGAGGCCGTAGACCTTGCCGGCGGCTTCGCGTCCGTCGGAGATGTGGATCGTGATCGACGTGGCGCCTTCGACGACGTGCCTGTTGGTGAGGATCCAGCCGCGCCTGTCGTAGATGACGCCGGCGCCAACGAACGACGAGCCCGACCCGTAAGTGGTGCTGACGGCGACCACCGCCGGGCCGACCAGGGTGACGGCGGCTATGACGGTCGAGTCATCCGACTGGACAGAAACGGTGGTGCCGTTCGCGGGTCGCGGTGAAGGCGTCGCTGCGTTGAATGCGCCGGACGCTCGCAACGCCGCGTAGACGCCGCCGGAGCCCGCGATGGCACCGATCAGCGATGTGGCGAACAAGACGGCGGCGAATCTGCGGCTGATGCCACGGCTCGCCGGCGGCGCGGGGCTCCAGCCGGGCTGGGCCGGAAGCTCGGGGAATGGCTGGAGCCAGCGTTCCGGAGTCGCCGTCTGGCCCGGAAACTGCCCACCACCGAACTCCGCCATGCGGTGATGGCGGTCGACCGGTTGCGGCTCGTACCGCTGCGATTCGGAAGTGGGGTCGGACATGCGGTGGCCAATGCTAGGCAAATACGGAGTTTCGCGCCTGAAGGCTTGCCGGCAGGCGCGAACGCGGCAACGTCTGGAAGCTTGCGGTTAGTCACGTTGCCGTTCCAGAGGCCGGACGGTGAAGATTCCGTCACCGCCTGGGCCGGCTCACTTGGAGTCGTCGGGCGTTGAAGGCTGAGTCGGCGCCGGCGAAACCGGCGTCGCCACTGCCGGCGCCGCCGCGACCGACCCCGGTGCGGGCGAAACCGGCGCCGCCGCGGACGACGCCGCAACCAACCCCGGCGCGGGCAAAACGGCGCCCGTGGCCACCGCGTCCGCCGACTGGCGCGGATCGGCCGGGAGAGTGACGGTGAATATCGACCCGTTGCCGACCCGGCTCTCGACCATGACGCGGCCGCCGTGCATCTCCACGACCGAGCGCACGATCGCCAGACCGAGTCCACTGCCGCTGCCCCGAGCCTCGTTGGCGCGCGAGCCGCGATAGAAGCGGTCGAAGATGTGGGGCAATTCGGCCGCCTCGATCCCGACGCCGGTGTCGATGACCTGGATCCGCGCCCCGCGGCCGCTCGGCGTCAGGGCCACCTTCACCGACCCGCCACGCGGCGTGAACTTCAGCGAGTTGCCGATCAGATTCGTCAGGACCTGGCCGAGCCGCTGCGGGTCGTGCCGCGTGACCAGCGGTTCTTCGGGCAGTTCGGACGTGAGGCTGAGGCCGCGCCGCTGGGCCGAGACGCCGGCCTGCTCGATCGCCGACAGGATCGTCGTCCGTAGGTCGTCCGGTCGCAGGTCCAGCCGGATCAGCCCCGAGTCGAGCTTGGAGAGTTCGAGCAGGTTCTGGGCCAGCCAGTCGAGCCTTTCGATCTGCTGGGCGCTGGCTTCGAGGAATTCGGTTCGAGCCGCGACGTCGTCGCCGGCCTTCTCCTGAAGCAGCTCGTTGAACGTGCGCAGCGCCGCCAGCGGCGTCCGAAGCTCGTGCGAGACATCGGCCATGAACTCGCGGCCACGGTCGCGGTCCTGGCGGATCTCCTCGAGCGTCTCCTCGACTTGATCGGCCATGGTGTTGAACTGCCGCGACAACTCGGCTATCTCCAGCCCGCCGGAACGCGCTCTATCGGCCGGAACCCGGCGCGTCAGGTCGCCGCCGGCCAGCGCCCGGGCGGCGTCGGTCAACCTTCGGAGCGGCTTGGTGAAGCGGCGCGCCAGCATCGCCGACACCACGATCGCCAACGCCAATGCGACGGCCACGGTGATGAACAGGAACCCGACGACGTTTCTGATGGTGCTGCTGCGCGTCGTATACGGCGCCGAGAGGTTGACCTCGAGATACCAGGTTGGGCTGACGCCGGTGGGATCCTCGAACCGGAAGACCTGGGTGTAGCTGACCGTGTCGCGCGCCTGGCCGATCTTGGGCAGGGCGGTCAGTCGCGCGCTGAACGCGGAGTCGGGAGACGTCGGGACCAGCGTGAAGCCGCGCGACGTGTCGGACCCGAGGCCAAAGCGAAGCCGTAGATCGGCCTGGGCCACGTTGTTGGCGTAGTCGCTAAGCGTGGCGTCGTCGCCGATGGCCGCGATGACGCTCGGGTTCAGGATGTCGCTACCGGACACGACCGTGGTGTTGGCCGGATCGTCGGCGACGGCGCTTTCGGCCTGGACCCTGACCACTTCGGCCACGGCGTTGGCTCGCGCCCCGAGGTTGGCCTGTTCCTGCTGACGCAGGTTGTCGTTCAGCACGACCAGCGTGACGGCCGAGACGATGCCGACCGCGAGCAGGAACACGAGAACGAAAGCCAGGGTCAGGCGGCCCTGGAAGGTTCGCGGCAGAACTCGGGAGAGCGGCACCGACAAGCCGGCGCGTTCGGCGGGAGCCTGCCCGTTGGCGGCGGGAACCGGAACCGGCGCTACGGCCCGAGACTTCTTCTTGCTCGATGCCGGCGAGCCCGGCTTCTTGCGCTTCCGCCCCGGCGCCACTTCAGCGCTCCGCGAAGGCGTACCCGGCGCCTCGGACGGTCAGCACGAACCGCGGGCTCGAGGGATCGTCCTCGAGCTTCTCTCGCAGGTGGCTGACGTGGACGTTGATCGTCTTCTCGTCCTGGTCCAGGGCCTCGTAGTCGCGGATCAACTCCAGCAGCTCGCGGCGCGAGTAGACACGGCCCGGCTTGCTGGCGAGGTGGCGCAGGATCTCGAACTCGGTGGCGGTGAGGGCGATGCGCCGGTCGCCGCGCTGGACGCGCCGCCGTTCGAGATCGATCAGCAGATCGCCGTGGCGCAGCAGCCGCCCACCGCCCGCGTCGGAGAGGTCGCCGTAGGCCCTGCGCAGCAACGCCTTGATCCGGCTCATCAGCTCGCGCAGCCCGAACGGCTTGGTCATGTAGTCGTCCGCGCCGAGTTCCAGCCCGATGACCTTGTCCATCTCCTCATCGCGCGCGGTCAGGATCAGGACCGGGGCCTTGGAGCCGCCCGTGCGCAGCCGCCGCAGGACTTCGAAGCCGTCGATGCCCGGCAGCCGGACGTCCAGAACGATGAGATCGGGTCCCTCGCGAAGGGCGAATTCGAGGCCCTCCTCGCCCGAGCGCGTGACCGCAACCTGATAGCCCTCCTGTTGGAGGGCGTACTGGATTCCCCTGGCGACGGCGTATTCGTCCTCGACGATCAGGATCGTGGCGGCCACGTGGGCGATCCTACACCCGTCGGTCGCTTTGCTGCCGCCTACCGGCAAGGCCCTTGCGTGGTAGGCTCACATGCCGCAGCGCCGCCGAATCCGGCCAGTGCGCTCGATGGACCCGTCAGAGAGGTTCCAACAACGTGTCAGCGAAGTCAGCGACAACAACTCTAGCGGCGACCCGCCGGACTGAGATCGGCAAGCACGTATCTCTGCTCCGCAAGGCCGGTCGCGTCCCGGCGGTCGTTTTCGGTCACGGCATCGATTCGATCCCGATCTCGTTGGACGCGCACGAGTTCGACCACATCCGTCGAACCGTCCACTCCAACACCATCGTCGAACTCAAGATCGACGGCAAGGACATGCACCGCGTCCTGATCCACGGGATCCAGATCGACCCGCGGTATCGGCACCTGCTCCATGTCGATCTCTTCGAGCTCAAGTCGGGCGAGGAAGTTACGGTCGAGGTCCCGCTCCATTCGACGGGCGAGTCTTTCGCCGTCGTCCGCCTCGGCGGAACGCTCCTGCACAACATCGACCACATCCGGGTTCGTGCCCTGCCGGAGAACCTGCCCGAGTCGCTCGAGTACTCGGTCGAATCCATCCTGGACTTCGATACGGCAATCCACCTCCGCGACCTGCCGCTGCCCGAGGGAGTGACCCTCCTGTCGGACGCCGACGAGGTCGTGGCCAAGGTGGCTCCGCCGAAGGTCGAGGAAGTCGCCGCGGTCGAGGCTCCTGTCGAGGGCGTTGAGGAGGCTGCTCCGGTGGCCGACGCCAAGCCCGAGGCCTGACGGCCGATCGCAAACAGCGAGGCGCCCTGACGGGCGCCTCGCCGATTCTCGGCGCACGGCGGCTTGCCGGCGCATGAAGCAGGAACCAGCGATGGCCGACGATCGAGATTCGGACAAGGGGTTACATCCCGGCACACCCCTCACCGTGGACGAGCGCAAGGCTCTGCTCGAGCGGGCCGTCTTCGACGAGACCAGAGAGGTCCGTGCCACCCTGAAGAGTCAGGGCGAGTTCGAGGCGACTCTGGTTCGCAGCAATGCGGTCAACCACGGCTTGCACCTAAGGGTCGTCGTGGTTCTTGCCGTAGTTGCCGTCTTGGTCAGCCAGCTATTCGGGACCGGTTCATGGGGCCTGAAAGTGGCGCTGGTCGTGCCCGGCCTCTACTCGCTGTGGTGGGCATTCCTGATCATGACCGGCGGCGACGAGCTGCAGCACCTTGCCGTCGACGACCAGGGCACGGTCACCAGCGTAAGGTCGGGTATGAGCCTCGAGTTGCGGGGCGACATTCTGCGGATCGCGATCCCGCTGATCGTAATTGTGGTCTGCGGCTGGCTTGTCGTCGGACTGGTCCGCGACATCGCCCATCCGCCACCGCCGGACTGCAACGTCCCCGTCACCGATCAGCCGGACTCGTGCCTCTCGCTGTCGTTCATGGGGAGCGCGGTCGTGGGTCAGTACGTGGCCACGCCCACTCCGGCCCCGAGCCCCACGCCGGCATCGAGCCCCACGCCGAGCCCCACGCCGAGCGCGTTGCCGGCCGCAAGCGCATCTGCTAATCCCGCTGCGAACAACTCACAAACCAAGGGCTTCAGCGTGAGCCAGACCATCGCCATCGAGCGGATGATCCGCGGCTTCCAGCTGCTGATCGTCCTGGCGGTGTTCCTGGGCGCGGGCTGGTTCCTGCGCCGGATGCTGACGGGGCAGTGGGTCGCCTCTATCCGGCCGGTCCGCCACCGAGCGGAGGAGTAAGTTCCGTTCCGACTTGGCAGGGCCTACGATTGGCACGTGCCCAAGCTGTCGATCTCCCGTGCCGGCCTTCGCCGTACGGTCCCGGTCCTGGCCGCGTTCGTGGTCGGCGCGGTGGCGTATGCGCCGCTGTACTGCTACCCGCTGCTGGCGCCGCAATTCGAGGGCGCCTTCCACACTTCGCGTGAGCTCGGCCAGATGCCGTGGACGATGTTCCTGGTCGTGTCGGCGCTCTGTTCGCCGGTCCTTGGGCGCGCATTCGACATCGTGGCCGATCGGGTCCTGCTGCTCCTCGGGGCGGTGCTGCTCGCCGCCGGCTGGTTCGTGGCATCGGTCGCGACCGGCGTGGTATTCCTCATGGCCGCGTACGGGGCACTTCTCGCGATCGGGATCCAGCTCGTCTTCGTCGGCACGACCACGGCCATGGCCCGCCGCTATGCCGGGGCCGCAGGGCTGGCCCTGGGCGTGGCCTATGCGGGACCGGGCATCGGAGTGGCTCTGGCGCTGCCGCTCGCCGCGGGCCTGATACCCGAGATCGGCTGGCGTTCGACGGCCGGCGCATTCGGCGTCATCTCGTTGATAGCGGTGCCGTTCGTCTGGATCATGACCATGGGACCGCCGGTCCTGTTCGCGGCCGAGGCGAAGGCCAAGAAGGCGGTCGCGGATGCGGGCACGGGCTCGGCGGCTCTGCCCCCGACGGCGGCTCTGCCCCCGACGACGGCTCAGACCCAGGCTGCGGCAACCTCTCGCGCGGCCGGCGCTCCGGCATCGCCGTCGGCAACCGGGCTTCACGAAACCTCGGCCCCGGGCTCCATCGGCGCGTCCCGAGAGCTGCTGCCGGCGGGGAGTCGGACGCGGACCGAGGCGTTGCGCCGCTCAATCCGGACTCGCCGCTTCCTGATCCTGCTGGTCGGTGCGATCGGCATCGGCTGCATCGACGAGGGCATCTTCCAGATGTCGTCGCGGCACGCCGTCTCGCAGGGCATCGACGTCGGGTTCGCGGCGACGTTGCTGGCCGTCCAGTCGTACGCGTACGTCGCCGGTCAGGTCGTGGGCGGCGGTCTATCGGACCGATTCGGGCGGCGTTATGTCGGGCTCATTTGCGCGGCCTTGATGGCCGTGGGTGCGACCGCGATCTTCGCCGCGACCGGCTCGCTGCTGGCGCTTGCCGTGGCCGGGAACGCCATATACGGCTTCGGCATCGGCGCGACCATCGCCATTCGATCGGCCGCATTCTCGGACGTCTTCGGCGGCCACAACTTTGGGGCGATCTTCGGCGTCACCGCCATGGCTTACCCGGCCGGCGGCGTCATCGTCATGAACGCGGGCGGCCTGATGTACGACCGGATCGGCAACTACTGGCCGGTCTACGGCATCGCCATGGTTTCGGTGCTGGCCTGGACCACGGCGCTGATGATCGCGGGCCCGCGCCGCCACGGGCTCCGCAACCGCCTGCGGAGCGCCCGGGCCCGGATCCCGGCATAGCGGCCGCGGCTACGCCACCTCGCGTCTGATCGTGGCCGCGGCGAGGACCACGAAGACCGCCGCTATCCCGGCCAGTACTCCGAGGTCGAGCAGGACCTGCGGCGAGGTCAGATCGGCCCCGGCGATCATCACCTGGCGCAAACCGTCGATCGCGTATGTCACCGGCAGGATCCGGGCGACCGGCTGGAGCAGGCTCGGCAGCTGGTCGATCGGCCAGAAGAAGCCGCCCAGCAGGCCCTGGGGCACGATCACGATCGGTATGAACTGCAGGATCTGGAACTCCGACCGGGCGAACGTCGAAATGAAGATGCCCAACGATACGGCTCCGATGCCGAGCATCAGAACGATCAGGTAGGCGATCAGCGGGTTGCCGACCGTCCTGACGCCCAACCCGATGGCAAACGCCGGCATCGGCCCAAGCTCCGGGACGCTGAGTCGGCCGATGACGAAGGCCAGCACCAGCGCGATCTGCAGCGTGGCGAAGAAGCCGAAGCCGAGGCTGTAACCGAGGACGATCTCGGCCCGGCTGACCGGTGTGGCCATGAGTCGTTCGAGAGTCCCGCCCATCCGCTCGCGCAGGAAGCTGACGCCGGTCAGGATGAAGACGAAGAAGTAGACGAAGAATCCGACCACCACCGGGGCGAGGGTGTCGAGTTGTGTGGCATCGGGCGAGCCGTAGACGCTCGAGCGTTCGATCGTGGGCAGGGCGCCGCCGGCGTCCTGAATCAGGACTCCCACGAGCGCCTGCGAGATCGCCGGGATCACCGCCGCCTCGCCGGTCGGATTGAGCCCCAGCGTTTCGAGGTCTATGACGCGGTTCTGGACGCTGAAGCTTGCCGGCAGGGCGATGACCAGATCGAGCTTCTTGTCGATCAGCGCCTGGCGGGCCGTGACGGAGTCATGAACGGCGCCGTCGATCTGGATCTTGGGCTGGCCGGCCAGGGCGTTCGTCAGCTTCTGCACGACCACGTCGCCGGCGGGATTGCCCGATTCGTTGATGACGGCGACGCGCACGGTGGTAGCGCCGGAACTGCTCAAAACCCAGCCCAGCAGAGCGATGATCGCGATTGGGGCGAGGAAAAGGAGAGCGAGGGTCCGCCTGTCGTGGCGGAACTGGGAGACGATGCGGATGAAGACGGCGGCGACCCTGTGGAGGTTCATCGGGCGGCTCCCTTCGAGCTGTCGCTCGCGGCCGCGCTCGAGCTCGCGCCCGCACCCGCACCCGCGCCCGCACCCGGCGCGGGCTGACCGGCGTAGTAAAGGAATGCCGTCTCGAGGTTGTCGGTGCCGGCTCGCGTGCGTAGTTCGGCTGTGGTTCCGCGCGCGAGAACGCGCCCGTCGCGAATGAACAGCAGTTCGTCGCAGCGATCCGCCTCGTCCATCACGTGGCTCGAAACAAGGAGAGTGGCTCCGTCCGCGGCGAGTCTGTGGAAGTGGTCCCAAAACTGGACTCGCAAGGCCGGGTCAACGCCGACGGTCGGCTCGTCCAGGAAGATCACCGCCGGCCGGTGGACCAGCGCGCAGGCCATCGACAGCCGCCGCCTCATACCGCCCGAGAGGTTCTGCGCCGGCGTATCGAGCCGGTCGGCCAGCTCGACCAGTGCCAAGGTTTCGAGGATCCGGGCCCGGTCGGTCTGGCCGTAGAGCGCGGCGAAGAACCTCAGGTTCTCCCAGACGGACAACTCGGGGTAGATGCCGTCGGCCTGGGTCATGTATCCGACGCGGGCCAGGTTGGAGCGCGACGGCATCGCCACGCCCATGACCCGGACGGTGCCGCTGGTCGCCGAAGCGAGGCCGGTCAGCAGCCTGATCAGGGTCGTCTTGCCGGAACCGTTGGGCCCAAGCAGGCCGTAGATCCGGCCGGGCGGCAGCGACAGGTCGATGCCGTCTACAGCGTGGATCGATCCGAAGTCCTTGCGTAGAGCGACGGCTTCAACCGCCGGCGTCGGGGGCATGGTGGCGGCGATGACCATTTACGAACCTCCTGCGCCTGAGCCGACGCTGCTGTCGTTGTCGCCTTCGGCCGGCGCGATACCTCTCAAGAGGAGGTCCACGTAGGCCTCGACGTTGTCGATGGCCGGATGAATGCCCGCTCGGGCGATCTCGTCGAAGACGGCCGGCCCGAGCGTTACGAGCAAGAAGACGGGCCCAAAAAGGGCCTGGATCACCAGCGTCGGATCGACCGGGCGCAGCCTCCCGCGGCTCACCTGCAGCGCGAACCAACCCAGCAGTAGCGGCGCGCCCTGGCCGATGATCTCGCTCATCACCACTCCGGCCAGTTCCGGATCGCGCGACGAATTGGCGGCCAGGTTCCGAATGATGTCCGCCCGGGATCGCATGGCACTGTAGTAGGCGCGGGCGATGACGATCAGGCCGTCGCGGGCCGGCAGATCGGTGCTGGGTCCGATCTGCGCCCGCATTTCATCGACGGGGGAGACGCGCCGGGCCACGGCTCGGAGCAACTCGGCCCGGTCAGCGAAGTGGTGATAGACCGCGCCCTTGGTCATGCCGGCTTCGGCGGCTATCGCCTCTATCGAAGCGAGGTCGCCGCCCGGTCGCGACATGAGCCGGATCGCCGCCTCGACCAGCCGATCGCGAGTGGGTTCGTCCGCGGTAGTGTCGACCGCCAGCCCCTCGGCGGCAAGCGCGGCCCGAAGCCCCTTCGCGCCGCCGAAATAGTGATGGACGGTCTGTCTGGAGACGCCCGCCTCAGCCGCCACGGCCTGGATGGAGAGGCCGGCCGGGTCCGCGGCGGTCTGGCGTCGCGCGGCCGCGAGGATGGACTTTCGCGCGGTCGCGACTAGTGGCTGGTCAGACATGCGTACCAGTATGCATGTCGTGTCAAGTGCCGCTCAGTCGGCGGCGCGGGCTTTCCGGGCGGCGGCTGGGGCGGCTCGCGAGGCGGTTCGGGCGCCGGGCTCAGTCCGCGACTTCGAGTAGCACGTCGTCGATTGTGCCGGTCTCGTCGTGCAGTTTGAAGGCCGACCGCAGCTCGACGGCCTGGACGACCACAACCACCGCTAGAGCCAGACTAAACGAGGCGACGATCCCGAGCTGAACCAGCGTGGCGCCGACCGTGGCCAGGAACGCGGCGAACCCAAGCAGCCCGTGGGTCATGCCGCGCATGATGCCGACCGTGCGATCCGGCCCCTCCTGGGCGTGGGTGAAGATCGCCATCACCGCGGAAATGGTGGGGATCGTGGTCAGCATGCCGCTGATCGTGGCCCCGAAGTTGGGGCCGGTGGTCGTGACGAAGACGACCATCGCCGCGCCGGCGCCCATCCTCACGGGCAAATCGGAGCGGGTCATCGCGCGTTTCGGCGTCGGCGGCGCCACGGGCAGCAGCCGGCGCGATAGGATCAAGATCACCACCGCGGCCGCGAAAGAGGGCAGCAGACCCCAGCTCTCCATCGGGACCATCGCCGCCCAGACGACCAGGAACGCGCCGTACGAAATGAGCCCGGCGGCCGGCCAGTTCATGCGGTGGCAGATGCGAGCGTAGACGAGGCAGAAGACGCCGCAGCCCGCCGCGCCGCCGAGCGCGGTCACGGCCGACGTCGCCGCAAACTGCTGCCCCTGCTCGACCGCGAGGAACAACAGGATCGGGCCGCCCTTGGACGGGACGGCGCCCAGCACGCCACCGACCGCCGGGCCCCAGCGGTGGGCCGCGACGGTAACGATGCCGATCATCAGCACCGGCAGGATGATCTTGAAGAAGAGATCGATCATGGCCCGATCAGGCTAGCGGCCGAACGGGCATCGCGCTCGGCGCACCGCCCAGCTCGGCGCACCGCCCACCCGTATCGTTGGCAGATTCCACCCGGGGTGACGCTAACCGGAGAATCCCCGACCGATGCGCCAGTGAGACGTCCCGAATCGGCCAATCCACGCTCGGCCCGAGCGCTCCAGTAGCGTGAGTAGCCGCCTGGGACCAAGCGGTTGCCGGTTACGGTCACCGCGGGTGACATTCGGGTATGAATCGAGCCACGTGCCCCGATTGCGTCACCCGGGGTGACATCAGGGCAGAAAGCGCGCTGCCGCCTCCCTACCCCGCGACGGCCGCGCAGCCCGACTCCTCCGGGTACAGCGGCCTGACCGAGACGTTGTATTCGCCGCTCGGCGCCTTCCAGATGGTGCCGAGCGGCGCGGTCTGGGCCACGCCGACGAACGCCGCCAGGTCCGCGCCCTTGACCGCCAGGCAGCGCACTCCATCAACGAGAGTCGTGCTGCCGGCGGTGCCTGGGTCGGAGGCCAGAGGCCACGTCACAACCGGCTGAGTGGCGTCGGGCTGCGCCGCCTCGCTCGAGAAGACGTCGAACCCGGCCGGCTGATACGCCCCGTCGTCGGCGACCGTCCGCCCGAGCATCCTCGACAGATCGTTCATCGAGTTCTCGAAGTGGAGCAGCTTGGCCCGCGCGGCAGAATCGGGCGACACCATTGTGCCGTCGCCGGCTCCGAGTGCTCCGGCGCTGACGAGGTGGGTGATGCCACCGACCGTCGTCCGGAATGTCGTCGTCCCGGCATCCATGACGCCGCCGGAGTCGTAGCTGACATTCGGGCCCAGCAGGCCGGCCGAATCGGCAGCCGCCATGATCTCCTGGATTTCGGCTCCCGTAACGTGCTTCTGGCGGAGGTTCGGCAGCAGCGGGCCGGGGCTCACCTGGCTCGTGGGGCCGCGGACGATCACCCGCCCGTCACCGTACAAGGCCAGCAGCGGCGTCACGGTCAGCTGAAAGCTGGGGTTGATTAGCCCGCCCTCGCCGGCAATCTGCAGAATCAGCTTGTCGGCACCGGTGGCGACCTGGTACTTGGCCGGCGAAGAGGCGGGCGAGCCCGATGCGCCACTCGTCGCACCGCTCATCGCCGCGCCTCAGCCCGCGGCGATGAGCGGAACTGCCAGCAGAGACAACAGGTTGCGCATCGGTTCCTCTCGCGATGTTCGGGTTGGCCTCGCCGTGCACGCCGATACGAGTGCCGTAAGAGTAACGACGCTGCCGGCTCGCGCCGGTTCCCTGCGACCCGGCCCGCGGAACGTTCCTGCGGCCGGCGGCCGGCACCGCGTCTCGCGCGCCGCCCTCCGTCGCACGAGCCTCTTCCGCCGCCGGCGGCCCCGGCTATAGTCGCGGGGTGAACCTGCCGTTTCAGCCGCCGATCGAGCCGATGCTCGCCAAACTCACCGAGGAGATTCCGGTCGGGGAGGGCTGGCAGTACGAACCGAAGTGGGACGGCTTCCGGGCCCTTGTCTTCCGCGACGGCGACGAGGTCTACATCCAGAGCCGCGACCTCAAGCCGCTCGAGCGCTACTTCCCCGAGCTGCCGCCGGCGCTTCGAGCGGCGCTGCCGGAGCGCTGCATTCTCGACGGCGAGGTGGTCATCGTCGGGCCGAGCGGTCTGGACTTCGATTCGTTGCTGCTGCGGATCCATCCCGCCGCGTCACGCGTGAAGATGCTCGCCGCCGAAACCCCCGCCTCGTTCGTGGCCTGGGATCTGCTCGCCTTCGACGATCGAGACCTGCGCGGCGTCCCCCAGGGTGAGCGACGCGCGCTCCTCGAGCAGGCACTCGCGGGTGCGAAGCCGCCCGTCCACCTTACGCCGGCCACGTCGGATGCGGCCATCGCAGCCGACTGGTTCAACCGATTCGAGGGCGCGGGCCTGGACGGCGTCGTTGCCAAGCGTCTCTCGGACCCCTACATGCCGGCCAAACGCGGCTGGGCCAAGATCAAGCATGCCCGGACCGCCGACTGCGTGGTGGCGGGTTTTCGCTGGCACAAGAACGGCCCGGGGACGATGGTCGGCTCGTTGCTGCTGGGGCTCTTCGACGACACGGGCCGGCTCAACAGCGTCGGCGTCACGTCGAGCTTCACCAACGAAAAGCGCGTCGCCCTCGTCGAGGAACTGGCGCCGTTGCGCGAGAACGCCCTGGCCGGTCATCCCTGGGCCGAATGGGCCGAATGGGAGGCCCAGGCGCGGGCGGACGGCCGGCGCATGCCCGGGGCGCAGAGCCGCTGGAACCGCGACAAGGACCTCACCTGGGAGCCGCTACGGATCGAGCGGGTCTGCGAGGTCGCCTACGACCACCTTCAGGGCGACCGCTTCCGCCACGGAACCACGTTCGTGCGCTGGCGACCCGACAAGGGCCCGGCCGACTGCCGCTACGATCAGCTCGATGTCACCGCCCCGTTCGAGCTGGCCGCGATCTTCGGACGGTAGGCGCTCGCTCCTCGCGCCGCCCTGCCCCTGCCCGCCCGGCGCGCCGCGTGCCCGCCCGCGCCCAGCTCCGCTCGCGCCCCTGCCCGAACCGCCGCCCGGCGCGCCGCGCCGCCACTTGCCCGCGCCGATATTCCCGGATGTCGCCCCGGGTGACGCTAACCGCGAAATGGCGCTGGTTAGGGCTCGAGGTCGACGCTTCGGAGGCCCAACCCACGCTTGCGATCAGGCCCAGGACTGTGGCGGGTCGGTTATGGGCACCCAAATCCCCTTTACGGTCACCCCCGGTGACATTCGGGAAGGGCGGAGTCCCGAACCGCGCCCGTCGAGGTTGCTACTCATCGATGTCCGCCGTGGCGTCAGCGCTCCGACACGCGTGGATCGGCCATCCCGGCCCACGGGTTGTAGTCGACTTCGAGGGGCTCCTGCTCCGGCCGCTCGGCCTCCGGGACGTGCTCGAGATTGACGCGGATGCGGTACCACAGCTGATAGCGGCCGCGCATGCCGTCGACGAGTACGTCGGTGGGTTCGAGATGGCCGACAATCGACTCGTGGCGCGACTTCCAGCGCTCGAACGCTGCCAGCGCCTCATCCTTTGTGGCGGCCCGGGCAATCTCGATGAGTGGCTTCGAAGAGACGCGGCGGCCGGTCCCTGCTCGCGCCCCGGGCGCAGCGCCGGCACGCGCAGCCCCGGTTCCGGCAGCCCCGGTTCCGGCAGCCCCGTCGCCGACGCCGGCAGCCCCGGTTCCGGCAGCCCCGTCGCCGACGCCGGCAGCCCCCGCCGCGCCCTTCGCCCGCGACGGCATGACACGTGGCGGCTCGCCGGCCGCCTTGGCGTAGTGGGGCGGCCACGGCGCATCGCCCTGTCCGTCGCGCTCCTGCCGGGCGGAGAGTTCCAGCAAGCCGGCAAGTGACCCGACGGCCGCGTCGATACCGGCGCCGGGGTCGCCGATCCGAGCGTATCGGGCCGGGACCGTCGCGATCGTGAAGTCGCCGAGCTCGCACTCGGGCAGCTCGTCCCACGTAACCGGTGCCGAGACGCGCGCGTCCGGGACGGGGCGTACCGAGTAGGCCGATGCGACGGTTCGATCCTTGGCGTTCTGGTTGTAGTCGATGAACACGCCGTGCCGTTCCTCTTTCCACCACTTGCTGGTGGAGATAGCCGGCGCCCGCCGCTCGATTTCGCGCGCCAGAGCCACAGCGGCGCGCCTCACTTGATCGAAAGACCACTGGCGTTCAATGCGTACGTTTATGTGGATTCCTCGCGACCCGGAGGTCTTCGGCCAGCCGGTCAGGCCGTGGTCGGTCAGGACCTCGCGCGCGACCAGGGCCACTCGGCGGATGTCGTCCCAGGCCACGCCGGGCATCGGGTCGAGGTCGACACGCAGTTCGTCCGGATGGTCCAGATCGTCGGCCCGAATGGCGTGCGGGTTCAGGTCCAGGCAGCCCAGGTTCACGACCCAGACCAGACCTGCGGCGTCGTCCAGCACGACCTCGTCGGCCGTCCGGCCGGACGGGAACGACAGCTCCACTGTCCGGACCCACTCGGGCCGCGACTCGGGGGCGCGCTTCTGGAAGAAGTACTCGCCCTCGGCGCCGTTGACGTAGCGTTTGAGCGCCATCGGTCTGCCGCCGGCGCCGCGCAGCGCCCCATCGGCCACGGCCACGTAATAGGCGACCAGGTCGCGCTTGGTATAGCCCGGTCCCGGGAAGAAGACCTTGTCCGGGTTGCTGACTGCGACCTGCTTACCGGCAACGTCGACGACTTCGCTGCGCGTTGGCATGGCCGAAAGATACTGCCTGACCGGCCGGCGCGAAATGTACCAGCCGGTGGTGGCGAAGGGCGCGACCGTGGTAGGGTTTTCAAGGCGCCGAGGCGCTCCCGGACCTCGCGTTTGAGCCCAGCATCGGTGTTCCGAGGAAGCATGTATCTGGTAGTTCTGGCAGCCGGACAGGATCTGCGGCTGCGTCCCTTAAACGAGGATCGGCCAACGGCGATGGTGCCGTTTCTTGGTCGGCCGTTGCTGGACTGGACGACGAGCGCGGCCGCGGCCGGCGACTTCACGGAAGTAATCGTGGTCGGCGGCCACAGGTACGAAGCGCTCGCGAGCAAGACCGCGCGCCTGTTCAAGAACCCCGACTATCTGACCTCGGGTCAGGTCGGGAGCCTGATGATCGCCGACCAATTCTTCGGTGACGGCTTCGTGGTCGCCTACGGGGACATCGCCTTCCGACCCGAGGTCCTGAAGGCTCTCCTGGCGTCGCCGGCGGAGATCGCCGTCGTGGTGGACGTCGACTGGAGGCCGTACTGGGAGCGGCGCTTCGGCGAGGACCTGGAAGACGCCAGGACATTGCGAATGACTCCGGACGGCACGATTCGATCCATCGGCCAGACGGTGAATCGACTCGAAGACGTCCAGGGCCAGCCCATCGGCCTGATCATGTTCCGCGGACGCGGCGTCAAGGCCCTGCGCAGGGCGTGGCAGCGGGCGACCACCGATGCGGCCTACAGGCGGCCCATCCTTGGACACACCAACGCCATGGCCAAGCTCACGATCTACGACCTGCTGGACGAGCTGGTGAGCGGTGACGTGCCGATCAAGGCGGTCACAATCCAGGGTGGCTGGGTGGAAATCGACAGACCAGAGGATGTTGCCGCCGCCGAAGAACGATGGAACTCGACCTCGGCCGTGGTCCCGGTCGTCCCACCGACGGGGATTGCCGCCCCCGGTAGTCCGGCGGCCGGCGTTGCGGGGCCCGCTCCCACGAGCAACCCCGTCCGCTCGTCGCTGAACGAGCCGTTCGAGATGCCGCCGGTCTTCCGCGCCCCCCGCCGCCGCTAGCTGTAGCTGACGGCTCCGTCGCGCTACTCGGTCGGGAAGCTTCGCTCCATCAAGCACGCCAGCTGCTCGAGTTCGGGCTGAGTGAACGCGGCGATGAAGAAGCGCCGAACCGCGGCGAAGTGACCGGGACGGGCTGACATGAGTCGTTCGCGGCCCCGGTCGGTCATTACGGCATATGCGCCGCGGGCGTCGGATGCGCACTTGACTCGCGCCACGAGGCCGTCGGCCGCCAACCGGTCGACCAGCCTGGTCATCCCGGCACGGCTGAGCACGACCCGGTTGGCGAGCTCGTTCATCCGCAGGCGGCTTCCCTCGGCGAGGTCGAGTTGAAACAGAACGTCGAACTCGGCCAGGGGCAGATCGCTGGTCGCCAGCAGGTCGGCCTCGAGGCGCCGCGCGACGCGCGCGTGCGCGACCAGGAACGACCGCCAGGCACGGCGCTCCAGCTCGTCGAGCTCGGTGGTTGGGTCCATGTTGGCGAAGGGCCGTGCCGCGGACTCTGGCAGGTCCTCGCTCCGGGGAACGGGTGCTGTCGAGTCGATTTGGGGCGCTTGTAGGTTGGTCACTTGCAAATCCTTGCTTGTGCAACTACTATAGCACTTAGTTGCTTAGTGAACGATCCTGAACAGGGTCCGCGAGCACGAATTGCATTTGAGAGGCAATACATGACCACCTGGACCCTTGATCCGGCTCATTCCCAGATCGAGTTCTCCGTCAAGCACATGATGGTGACGACGGTTCGCGGGCAGTTCCGCAAGTTCGCCGTCGACGTCGATTTCGACGAGGAACACCCCGAGCGATCCACAGTCTCGGCGAATATTGATGCATCCAGCATCGATACGGGCATGGAGGCTCGCGACGCGCACCTCAAGAGCCCGGATTTCTTCGATGCGGACACTTACCCGGCTCTGTCGTTCCGCAGTACGAGCATCGTCCCCAGCGGCGATGGGTACACGGTCGAAGGCGAGCTGACCATTCGCGGTGAAACGCGACCGGTGACTCTCGAGGCGGAGATCGGCGGCGTGGTGCCGAACCTGCAGGGTGGACGTCGCGCGGCGTTCAACGCCTCCACCAAGATCAGCCGCAAGGCCTGGGGCCTGACATGGAACGTTGCCCTGGAGAGTGGCGGCTTCCTGGTGGGCGATGACATCAAGATCTCCATCGACCTTGCCGTTCTGCAGGCCGAAGCCGCAGCGGAACTTGCCACCGTCGCCGCCTAAACAAACTCCGCGCCAGTCAGCCGAAGCGGCCGCCGGTCATACCCGGCGGCCGCTTCTCGTTGCGTCAAAGTGAGAGCAGCTACTCCGCCGTGGGCATGTGGAGGTACATGCTCTGGATGCCGATCCGGCCGGGGCCGGTGAAGCGGTTGAAGACCAGGTTCCCCGAGCCGCCCAACATACCCATGCGCAGCCCGGTAACCTTCACGTCCATCGCGACCTGCGGATCCTTGTAGACCCAGCCGCCCGGCTCGACGTCAAAGACTTCGCCCGGCCCGAGGACCTTCTCGAAGACGTTGCCGTAGCCGTGCAGCCAGAGAATCCCGCCGCCCTGGCCGCCGGTGAACGTGTCGATGAAGATGCCGGTGCCACCGAAGAGCATGTTGGCCACGCCCTTCAGCCGCCGGAAGCTGTAGTCGATGTTGGCCGTCGCGGCCAAGAATTGGTGCTCGCGGACCTCGATCGTCTGGCCGGGAGCGATCGGCAGGTGGAAGACGTGGCCCACGCCGTCGCGGCTGAAGGCGATCTGGCCGGCGCCCGTGGCCTCGGTCATGAAGATCGGCATGCCGGCCATGACGCGCTTGAATGCGCCCTTCATCGGGTGGATGCCGATCTCTAGCGACGGGGTCTTCCACAGCACGATGTGGTGCTCGAAGTAGACGGCCATCGATCCGTCCAGCTCCATCGTCAGCGCCGGGACGAGCTCCCCATCGGTCCGGAACTGAACGCCGGGTCCCTGCCCCTCGTCGATAACCGTCGGCAGCAACTTGGGTAGATACTCAGTGTGCATCGAACCCTCCTGGTGTCCCGCCCCAAGCGGTGCGGCGCCCACACTTTAGGGCAGTGCCGGCCGCCTGAACAGGCGATCCGTGACGGCGCGGAACTGTCGCGTCAGGCGGCTCGCCGCGGCCGTGGCACGCGGACCGTGGGCCGTGAAACGCGGCGGACACAGAAGAGCCGCGGAACGGCTCGCACCGTTCCGCGGCTGTGCGGGTTGGAGTCTCGCGCGGCTACTTGGCCTTCAGAGCCGCCAGGCGCGCATCCACTTCGGCGGAATCCTCGTCCCCCTGGAGAGACGCGAACTGCTCGTCGATGGAGTTGGCGTTGACCTCGGCCATACCGCGAGCCAGGGCTTCCTGGTGGCGGATCTTGTCTTCGTACTGGCTGAGTTCGCTTGTCGGATCCATGACCGAGACGTTTTTGAGGGTTGTCTGAACCTGGGTCTGAGCCTTGGCCATCTTGGCTCGGGCAACCAGCTCATCGCGCTTCTGGACCAATTCGTCGCGGCGCACGGTCATCTTGTTGAGGCCGTCCTTGAGCTGGTCGACGAGCGCGCTCTGCTGATCGATCTGCGTCTGGAAGGTCTTGACCTGAGCCTCGAAGCTGATCTGGCGACCGAGCGCCAGCTTGGCCAGGCTGTCGAACCTGTCGGCGTCCGAGGTGTTGCCGGCGGCGCGCAGCTCGTCGGCCTTCTTGGAGGCGGCGGCGGCCTTTGCGCCCCAATCGGCCTCTGCGTCCGAGGCTTCCTTGGCATCGTCCTGGACCATGCGCAGGTTGCCGATCGTCTGGGCCACCGCGTCCTGGGCATCGCTCATGTTGTTGGTGAAGTCCCGGACGAGCTGGTCGAGCATCTTCTCCGGGTCTTCGGCGCCGTCGATCATGGAATTGATGTTCGCCCGAAGGAGCTGGCCCACGCGGCCGAGGATCGTCGTCTGAGCCATGGATGTCTTCTCCCTATCTGTCTACGTACTGCCTGGTTGACTGCATTTCGTGACTGAAAGTTCGCCCAATCGGGGCGCCGTCGCGACTGGGTTACCAGCCGCCTCCGCCGCTGTGGGTGCCGCCACCGCCACCGCCGCCGAAGCTGCCTCCGCCGCTGTGAATGCCGCCCCCACCGCCGAAGCCGCCCCCACCGCCGAAGCCGCCGAAGCCGCCGGAGTGGCCGCCTCCGGTCCAACCTCCGCCGGATCCCCACGGGGTTCCGCCGAAGCCGCCGCCGCGACTGCCGCCGCTGAGCATGCCGCCGATGATGCCGCCCAGAATGGCGCCGCCAATCCCGACCCCGCCACCGCCACCGCCGCCGTAGCCGCCGCCGTAGCCACCGCCCGGCCTGCCGCCGCGCTCGAAGTCGACGAAGTCGCCGCTCGCCAGCGTGTACGCCGAGTTCGCCATGTTGGTGGCGACTCCGGCCTCGGTCGTGGCCGTGGCGAGGTCTGTGGCTGCCAGCGAGTCGGCCGTGGCCAGGTGCCGCTGAGCCTCTGCCAGCCGCGTACGAGCTGCGGTGCCGACACCGTTGCTGCGTGAAGTGATGAAGGCGCTGGCCTGGCTGACGCTCCCCGCCGCCGATGCGCGCGCGACCTGGAAGGCCGTCTTGTTGCGGGCCAGCTGCGAGGACTCGTCGCGGATACCCGACAGCACCGCGTCGGCCGCGGCGTGAGCGTCCTGGGCTGCCTTCAGCGCGGCAACCGGGTCCCCGGCCGCGGCCGGGCCGCCTGCCTGGGCGGTCTTCAGTAGCGTCTCGGCCCTGGCGATGTCCGCGGCCCAGGTGGCCCCTGCCGGGCTGGTTGGGTCTGCCTCGAATGCCGCCTTGGCGGCCTTGAGGTCAGACTCCGCCGAGCCGGCCTCGTCGGCGAGCTTGTCCCTGGCGCTGTCCAGGGCGTCGGCCAGCTGGTCAACGGCGTCGAGCAGCTGGTTGGCCTTGGCCACTGCTTCTTGAGCTGCCCGGGCCGAGCGAGCGGCGGCGGCGTGGTCGGGCGGGTTCGCCGCCAGGGCCGCGTTGCCGGCCGCGACCTGCGTCTCGGCGAAGTGGCCCCGCTTGTCGGCCTCTTCGGCGTTGCCCTTGACGGCGCTCCAGCTCGACGCCGCGTAGGCGGAGAGCCTCTTCGTCGCGGCCTGTATCGCGGGCAGCCGGCCCTGGAGCGCGTCGATCGACTTTGGTAACGCCGCCAGCACATCCGGCGCGGTCTTCTCGAGGTCACGCAACGTCTTGATCCGCTGCTCCTCGGCGTCCATCGCCGCATTGGCGGTCTGGCAGTGGGCGATTATCTGGCCGAGCATCGTCGCTCGTGTCGGCGGATCCTCGGGTGTTGAATCGTCGAGCTGCTGGCGCAACGTGAAGGCTTGCTTGAGCTCCGCCTGGGCGGTCGTGATGGCGGCGGCGAACGGCGCGCAGTCGGCGTCGGTGAACTCCGCCTGGGCGAAACCGAGTTCCTGCTGAGCCTCGGTCACGGCATCGTCGGTGCCGACCAGCAGCTGGTTGGCCTGGCGCGCCAGATCGCCGGTCTGCTTGTCGCGCTCCTCAGCGCTGAGGCGACCTCTCCGCCATGAGCGGAACCAGAGCCAGATCAGGATGAAGCCGAAGCCGATGATGAGCATCGCGATCAAGGTCCAGGCGACCGCCGCGAGACCCGATGTGTCGATGTTTACGGTGCTGCCGGAGCCAGAGGGGCTGGCAGTGTCGCCGCCCGTGTAGTCGGTCGGCTTCGCGCCGCCCGACCGGGCCGCCCCGACCTCCGTGCCCAGCGCGTCGACGAACGCGACGATGCCACCGGAGTAGTCGCCGGCCTTGAAGTGCGAATCCATTTGGGCGCTCATCAAGCTGTCGATCTGCGACCCGGGCAGGCCGGTGGCGGTGTCTTCGGCCCAGCCGTAGCGGTGGTCGTTGACGGCGACGAGCAACACGAAGTCGTTGCCGCCGAAACCGTTGGCTTCGTAGATCTGGGTCGCGAGGTCCGGCGCGCTCGTTCCGTTGCCGGACTGCACCAGCACGACCCAGACCTGGACGTTGTCCCGGGCGAGCAGGTTGTCCAGGGCCGTTTGCACGCCCGACTCGCCGGAGCCGAGGACGCCGGCCTGGTCGGTGATCTGGCTCGTGAGCATCGGCACGGGCTGGGCCGCAGCCGTCCCGGCCGGGAGCAGCAACGCCCCCGACGACGCTCCCAGGAGCCATCCGGAGATCAGCAGCGGTCCGACCGACCGGCGGAGAAGCGTGGCAATTTGCATGGCGATCATCCTACCCATGCGGAGCGCGTCTGACCTGACATTCTTTCGCGCCGACGGCCGGCGGCACGCGGGTTTCGAGCGGTTCTGGTCGTGGCCCACCGATCGGCGTGATACGATCCCGGTCGCGCCGACATAGCTCAGCGGTAGAGCAGCTGTTTCGTAAACAGCAGGTCCTCGGTTCAAATCCGAGTGTCGGCTCCACTCCCCCGATCCACGCTCAGGAAGACCTGCTATCTCGTCTTCCGAGGGGCGCAACGGGGCCGCGGGGCTCGCCACAAGGCTCGAAGACCTGCTAACTTGCACTCGGGGTACGCATTCCGGAGCAGCCGTGGAGGCGCTATATGCGTACCAAAAGCCCTTTGCCGACCGCCCCTTCGATCCCCCTGCCCGATTCCTTCCAGGCCGAGCTAGATTCGTTCCTGCTCTCCTGCGAGGCCGAGAATCTGGCCCCAAAGACACTTCGAACCTACGAGGAAGCGGTCGCCCTCTTGGGCCGGTTTCTCGTCGAACGGGCCATGCCCACCGAGCCCGCGAGCATCCGACGCGAGCACGTCGAGGCGTTCATCGCCGACCAGATCGCGCGCTGGCGGCCCAACACCGCCCGAAATCGCTACCTCGCACTCAAGCGATTCTTCGACTGGCTGGCCGAGGAGGAAATGACCGAGGCGTCGCCGATGCTGCGGATGCGCCCGCCCCGGGTGCCGGAGGAGCCGGTCCCGTTGCTTGGCGAGGACGCCGTCCGCGCCCTCTTGCGCGCCTGCGAGGGCCGTCTATTCAACGACCGTCGCGATGTCGCGCTCATCCGTCTGCTCCTCGATTCGGGCGCCCGCCGGAGTGAGATCGCGGGGCTCACGGTCGACTCGATCGATCTGCGCGAGAAGACGGCGACGGTGTTGGGTAAGGGTCGCCGCCCTCGGATCATCACCTTTGGACCGCGAACCGCCCAGGCGCTTGATCGCTACTTGCGGGAACGCCGAACCCACCGCGACGCCGCTCGGCCGGAACTCTGGCTCGGCCACAATGGTCCTGTCCGTAGTGACGGCATCGGCGACATCCTCGAACGACGATCCGAAGCGGCAGGCTTGCCGCGTATCGGCGCCCACGCGTTCCGGCATTTGTTCGCCCACACGCTGCTGTCCGCCGGAATGCAGGAAACCGACCTCCTGCGTCTGGCAGGCTGGCGAAGCCGCCAGATGGTGGCGCGCTATGCGGCCTCCGCCGGCACCGACCGCGCGATCGCCGCCTATCGGAGGATCGCGCCGAGCGACAAGTATTGACGCGGCTGCGACCGGGCACGCCATCCGGGGTTCACGTCATCTCGGCGACGCGTATTCGCGGAACCCACGCTCGTCAGAGAGCGACTCGCCGCGAGGCTACTTCAGGGCCGGAGGGTGAGTCACCGGGCGCTGTAGAGATCGAACTCGCGCTTGATGGCTGCGGCCAGATCCCGCGGTCGCATTCGATACCCGTTGAGGTTCACCAAAATCGGGATCCCGTTCACCCCATCGCGAGGGTTGCCTCCGACGTACGTCCAGAGTCGCAGCAAATGGCCTCGCTCCGGATCGACTTCGATCGAGGCGATCTCTCGCCAAGCGTAGAACGGGTGGGTGGGCGCTTTGATGCCCGAATCGCTCATCAGAATGCGAAGGCGCGGGAAGAATCTGCCCACCCCGGTGTGAGCAATGACTGTCGTGGGCGCGAACGGGGGCATGGGCCCGACTTCGGGCGTCCGGGCTGGAGTCGTGTCGGAAGCTCGCAGCGCCAGAGCCTCCGTCTCGTGAATCTCCATCGGATACCAGGGCAGCCGCGTCCGCCAGTCGGGCGAGTCGTCGGCCCAAGCAAGCAAGACTTGATGAACCTTTTCCAAGTCGTCGCATTCGAGGCCGTAATGGCTATCGGGCCCACCGTCCCGATACTCGACGTGCCATCCTCCGGCGCCGGCCTGGCAGACTTGAATGTAATGCTGATCGTCTCGGGAGCTGGGAGCGGTGAGGATCAGGAATTGGCTATCCGGCCCGAGGCCCTCCAGCAGATCCATCAACCTGGCAGATGTGATGTCTGTGTAGGTCTGGTCGTCCCCGGTGGCAACCGTGATGCCCAGGAGGGTCCGTTGACCGTTCGAAACTGTTCGCCTATCCACGAGGTGGGGCCGTTTGGGGTGCGCCTGCCTAACCCTCTCTGCCATCTCCGCCTCGATTTCGGACGGCGGCGCCGACAGGCCGCTTAGTCGCACGGTCACGAACGACGGCGCACCTTGGGCAACGGCGGCGTGGACCAGGCCAACGTTCATCCCGCGCCAGATCCGCATGTAACGTCTGGACGGATAGAGAACTCTCACATCCTGCCATCGCACGAACTTGTGTCGGGCGAGCACCTGGGTCCTTATCTCGAAGCCGCCCTGGCCGACGCGCAAACCAGGGTGCCGGAGCAGCCGCCGCCAGATGAACAGGGCGGAGCCGACGAAGCAGACGACCGCCATCCAAACAACTGCTTGCTTGTTGGCCTCCGCCGCCTGCGCCCCACAGACGCCGCGATAGCAATCCGTCGAGAATTGCGTCGTTGTTGCCCATTCCACGCATAGCGCCGCACCAGCCAGCCAAAGGCCGATCACGAGCAGCGATCGACGCCAGGGCTCTCCGAACTCGACGTATTCGCCAAGCCGGGCGCTGGTGCGGACTCGGCCCGTCCGAAACCCAATTTCGCGCGTGGGTGCCGACACCCGCCCTCCTTGTTCGTCGACGGTCAATACAGTTCAAGTATGCCCGAGCACCCCGCCGAACACTGCCCCTTCTACCTGTCGCATCGCCGGAGCGCGTTCTCCAGCCGCACTGCCGCATCCGGCACAGAGTATCGGTGCGCGGTCAGCTTGCCCGCAGGAAGTCGGCGTAACGCCGTTCGAGCCTTGTGGGATCTGGGCGATCCGACGGCCGCCGCGGTAGGAGCAGCAGCTTGCCGTGGATCTGCTGCAGGCCGACGACGAGCATCGGCCCGTCATGCTCGGCCAGGATCGACGGCTTGACCTCGATCACGTAGTCCGGCCGGACCGCGAAGAAGAGACGGTCGAACGCGGCATGGTGAAGTTTGCAGAGCGCGACGCCATTGCTCACGACTGGCTCGCCCTCGGGGTGGCTGTCCGGCGTGATGTGGGCCGCGTCGAGCAACTCCTGGTGCCGCAGGCTGCAAAGTGCGCATCGGTCCTGGTAGGCATGCAATACCCGTTCGCGGAAGCGTTCCTGATGGAGCCGCTGGCGCACAGTCCGAGTCACGTACTCGCGGCGCGCCTCCTCCGTGCCGTCGGCGACCTGACGGCTCGAGACCGCGTACGCAGCGGAGATGTCGTCCACCTGGACGGAGAACCTCAGAGCCACCGGATCGTCGCCGACAACGAACGTGGGGTACCAGGCGACATATGCCCCCGGCTCGAGCGCGTGGAAATAGACGAGGGGGACGCGCTCCGCCCAGGCGGTCCGCAGACCGACGTTGTCTTTGTGAGTTGGGTCCGTGCCTCGGTAGGCGTACGAGAGCCTCCCGGTCCGCTCGTCGAACGCGTCGTCGTACGGTCCGCGCACGACCGTCGTGATCGAAACCGGCAGCTCGCAGACCGCGGGCTTCCAGATACCCGCTGGCCCTACCAGCGGGATCCGCTTGCCGCCCAACGAGAACGACTCGAGCGATGCGCGCGACAGCGCCTCACCGTGTTCCTGGCGCTGCTCGGTCAGCCAGTCGAACACGGCGCGCCTGATCTCGATGTCGCGCGAGCCGATCATATCGTCAGGATAGCGATCGGCTTTGGGCCAAGAGGCTCATCTCGACGCTCCGAACTTAGCGGCTTGACGCGACGATTTCCTCAACTATGCTGTTATCACCATGGTTGAGGAAAGAGATCTGTCAGTCCCTGAAGCCGCCTTTCGACTCGGCGTTACGGCCGGACGGGTACGAACGCTGATCGCATCCGGCGAGCTTGTAGCGCGGCACTTCGGACGCGTCCTGCTGATAGACGCGGCGAGCGTGGATCGCCGAGCACAGCTAGGAACCCTGGATGGTCGCCGCTTCTCGCCACAGCGGGCGTGGGGTCTGCTGTTCCTGCTCGACGGCCTCGATGCGCCGTGGCTCGACCCGGTGTCGCGCGCGAAGCTCCGTAATTTCATCACCCGCCACGACCTTGCCTCGTTGCGCCCGCGGCTGGTGACGCGCGCCCAACGCCGCCAGTTTCGCGCCCACCCATCGGACCTCGCGTCAATCCGGCGCGAGTCGGGCTTGATGCGCACCGGCGTTTCAGCCGCGCGCGACGTTGGCCTCGATCTGTTGCCGGCCGACGAGTTCGACGCGTACGTCACGAGAGAACGCCTCGACACCCTGGTCGACAAGTACAAGCTGATCGAGGGCCAGCAGCCCAACCTCATGCTACGCACGACGCCAGCGCTCACGCCCGGCTGGCCCGCTCGCCCATTTGCGCCCGGCTCGGTCGTGGCCATCGACCTGGCCGACGACGCCGACCCGCGTTCACAGGAAGCTGCGAACCAGCTGTTCGATCGGTATCAGCGCTGATGGAGCGCCCAATCGTCATAGTCCCCAGAGACGACGCAGAGGAGCGGCTCTGGCGAGTCACGCACGAGATCGCCGATCTCCTCGCCGGGCTGCCGTGGGTCCTGATCGGCGGCCAAATGGTCACGCTTCTCGAACGCGAGCATGGCGGCAGGACGGGGCGCGCGACTCGGGACGTGGACGCGCTGATGGACGTGCGGGCGCTCACCGGCGCAACCCAAGAGGCCGCCCGGCGGCTGGAGTCGGTCGGGTTCACCGCAAAGCTGACTAACGACGGTCTCAGCTACCGCTTCGTCCGAGGCGACGACGTTGTGGACGTGCTCGCGCCAGAGAACCTCGGGCCTCGGGCAGACCTGACCACTTCGCCGCCAGGCACGACCCTCGAGACCGTCGGAGGTACGCAGGCGCTGCATCGCCGGCGCGAAGTGACGATCGACGTCCTCGGCGACGTGTTCAAACTTCCGGTGCCGACACTGGCAGGCGCATTGGTCATCAAGGCCAGGGCCGCTTCCAGCAGTTCACTCGCGAAACATCTGCGGGATCTCGCCAGACTCTTGGTGCTCGTCTCGAACATCGAGGAGATGCGCTCCCAGTTAACCGCCAAGGAACGCGGCTACCTGCGCGCTCATGAGCAGCTACTTGATCCGGCGAACGCGGAGTGGCGCGGAATCGCGGGCGCCACGGACGGAATCATCGCGCTCAGCCGTCTCGCGGCCCTGTAGCGTTCCGGCACGTCGAGATTCGCCGGCAAGAAGCACGGGCCGCTATCCCTCTTTCCCGAGCGTTGGCGGACCAACTTTTCCGTGCGTGGAAATTGGTGCCGGTCACGCCTCGCGGGACCACGCTCCGGAGGAGAAATGTCGAGACGGACTGCAGTCACCGCGAGTACGCTCAGCCCTACTCTCTGCTCCCAGGAAGAGGCTCAAGTTGCCTTTTGTGGAACCGACGAAGACTGTGACAGGGCCCGTGGCGGCCCCAGTTCGCTACGGCCTGAAGGGGGCAATTACCCCCGCGAAGATCTGGCGCATGACGGGCACCACGGGTCTGCACATCCTCAAGCTCGACTGCGGGCGGTTTGGTCGGGGACCCATGCATCTGTCCGTCGACGGCAAGCGAGCCGCGACGTTTGCCAAGCCCGGCCGAAAGCAGCCATCGATCCTGACCGCGCCGATGGCGATCGATGGGAGACAGGTCGTCATCTACGCCGAGTCACGCGACTTCGGCGACTCGGTAAGGTGCGACGTTTTCGTCGACGGCACTTCCTTGTGGGACAGCAGCCCGCTTGCTGCGGTAGCCGGTCGAACCACTGATGCGCGGCTTTCCAGCGCCCTATATCGGAGTCCGCTCGATCCAATCCAAATGTCTCGGCGAATCATCCAGGGGTGGATGGCCGCGATCTTCGGGCTCGGCGCCCTCCGAGCGCTGATAGGGGCGGCTCAGAAGTCGCTGCGCTCGGGGTTCATGCTGGTCATCTGGGGAGTCTCGATCTGGGTGATCGGTTTTGCTTCGCTGCGTTTGTTGAACCGAGTTGCCTCGAGACCGCGGCTTCGTGGAGTCCTAGCGACTGGGATCATCGTTGGATGCGTGCTGGCCGACGCCGCCGTCTTCGGCTTTCTCTATTGGATCGGGTTTACCTGACCGACGTCCGGCGTCCGGCGTCGCGGTCGGTGTTCGAGCGGCACCGAGCCAGTCCGGTCGGACGGGAGTTGGCGGGGTTGCCTATCAGTCCGCCTCAGGCGCGATTGCCGCTTGGTTTGGACTTGGCGCCTTGGCGCCTGTCCACTCCGCAGCCGTCCTCCGGGAGCCCCGCCATGTCGTTGACTTCCTAAGCATCATCTAGGAGATGAACGACACCCGATAGTCGGGGTCGCACCGGACCAGGTCGTCGCGGCAGTACGCAGCACGCTCGATCGAAGCCTGACGACATCCTCGCGACTTCGGGACGCTGCGCGAACGCGGGGTCGTCGCGTCCAGCGCCTCCTCGACGAGGTGCTGACGGACCACGGGACGTCGCTCAGCCGAGCTACGGACTCGAATTAGGCGCGCTGGCGGCTTGCCTTGACTGGCGCCCCTGCGGCCCTCATCAGGCTGACGCGCTTGCCAGAGAAGACGGCGTTGATCTCCAGCTCACCACCCTGGGCCTGGATGAACTGCGCCAGGGTGGAAACGCGTACGTCGCGCTGGCGCTCGATCCGGGAGACGTTCTCCTGCGACTTGCCCATCTCGGCCGCCACGGCCTCCTGGGTCATGCCACTGGTCTGGCGCGCGGCCGCCAGATCGATCTCGGCCATGATGGCCTTCTCTCGAGCCACCTCGGCCCGGAAGGCAGGGTCGTCGAGCATCTCCTGCCGCATCGTCCGGAACTTGCTCGTCGTCATTTCAGTAGTCCTTCTCTCCGCAACTCGGCGACGTAGGCTTCGTAGAACCTCTCTGCGTCCGGGATCGCGGTCCTGTACCACTGATCCCAGAGGCCTTCCTTGTTCCCGGCCGTCAGGAGAATTCCCGTCTTCCGAGGGTCGAAGCGGAACAAGATCCGGAGATATCCGCCGCGCGGTCTGAGTTCTTTGACCTTCGTCCCGACGAGGCTGTCGACCCAAGGACGACCGAGGCCGGGACCCTCTTCTTCGAGCCGCTCGATCGCGGCTTCGACTCTTACTTTGTCGCTTCTGGTTAGCTGGCCGAACCAGTCAGCGAACTGGTCCGTGCCTTCGATCTCCCACACTATAAGCCTAACCTTCTAGAAGGTCAAAGTTCTACGCGCCCCCTCGTTCCGTGCCGCCACGGTCTCGCTTACCCTGCCGACTGTTGCTGCGCCGCGCCGGTCCCGGCGCGGTTGTTGGTGACAAAGTCGATGACCTGCTGTTCCGGCGCGGTGGCCAGGTCCAGGCCGGCACCGCGAAACCAACTGACGACTCGGTTCATGGCGCGGAGTCTGTCGTATTCCGGCGCCGGGATGACTGCGACGGCGAGATGACCTTTCGCGACGATCGTTCGGACCCGGCCCTGAGCAACCTCGCCAACGAGGGTTGCGAAGGCCGCCCGGGCATCGGAGACGCCGATCGTCCGTAGCGGCGAGAGGATCGCCCGAGGCTCCGACGTGAGCCTTCGGATTGTGGCGAGGTCGGGCCGCTGGAGCGAGGCGAGATCGGCAAGCTCCGAGGGGTCAGCCAACGCTTCCGGATACACGCGAAGCGCATGGAGGACCGCGAGCGCATCTTCGATCTTGCGCCAGTGCTCGGCTTCTTCGTGGCTGATCATGACCGCGAGGGGCTGCCCGTCCTTGAGGCACACGACCGGGTTGCCCGCTTCCACCTTCTCGACGACTGCCCGAAGGTTGGCGCGCAACTCCCGCATTCCCATGGCTTCGAGAACGCCACCAATGGTCACGACGTGTCCTTTCGATGTGGTCTTCGGCGTCACCGTACTCCGGCTGGGCTCTCCGGACAAGGCATTATGTGGACGAGATTGAAGCGACAACCCGTACAGTGAGACACGTACCTGGTATTGTACACAATGTCTTGCGGACCAGCCGATGAAGGCTTAGGGTCGGCTGGTTCTCGCTCCGCCTCCTGATCTCGGCCCCAGGCGCGGTCAAGCAGGAGGCCAGAGCGAGACGAGCAACATCCCGGCGATCGAGTGACGGCTCGCCTCCCAGCAGGGCAGGAGCTTTCAGTCGAAGCGCCGGGCAACACCACCGAAGGACGAGGACGCATCTGGAGATGGATGAAACAGAACGGGCCAGTCAGGCCCTTCGCGGGCGGATCGGTGCGCACCGACTCCACGCGACCCACGACCCTCGCGAGACGACCAAGGCGGCGAGGCTCGCCTTTATGTCGTCGTTCGAGCGAGAGGTCGATCCCGACGGTCTGCTCGAACCCGAAGAGCGCGCTCGGCGTGCGGCGCATGCCCGAGCAGCCCACTTCGCCCGCCTCGCCTATCTGTCCGCCCGGGCGCGAGCAGAACGCGCGCGACGACCTCGCACCCTATACCTGGACGACTAGTAGCTCGATCCCGAGGATGCGTCCCGATCCCAACCGAAGAACCCCGACCTGCCGCTCAGCCACCCAGAAGCCGAGCGGACTTCAGAGTGCCTGTCGCCGCCCGGCCGCCGGCGGCGTCGAAACCTGGCGCGGGGCGGTGCATCGGACTGACGTTGGACGGTGTCGACCCACGACAACCCAATGTCGCGATTTCACGCTCAATCGGTCGGCGGATTGGATGCAACTTACATGAGCTACCGTCCTTCTCCTGCCGCTCATGTCCATACACCAGTAGACGTCAGCCTGCTCTCGCTCTCCGACCGTGCTTGCCTTCGCCTTCTCGAATACGCCCGCGTCTGCACCGCTAGCCAGCTCGCCACCCTTGTGTATCCATCCCTTCGCACGGCTCTCCGACGAACACGCAAGCTCGCACTCCAGAATCTAGTCACCAGAGAATCCCTTCCCGCTGAACGCGGTGGAATCCCACTCGCCTATCGACTCAGTTCATCCGGACGACGCCGCATCCACCTCAACGCCTATCGATCGCCAGGTCTCATCACGACCCGTCACTCGCTCGATGGCGTCGAGTTCGTGGCATCCCTCGTCCGCCACGATCCGGGGCTCGTGCAGCTCTGGTGGCCCGAGTGGCTTATCCTCGGCTACGACTGGGGCGTCAAGCCCGACCACCTCGTCGTCATCGACACCGGCGAGGCATCGGCGGTGATCCTCGTCGAAGTCGACGAGTCGACCGAACGGCCGCCGGTGATCCGCGACCGGCTTCGCTCCTACGCCAAGCTCTTCGAGAACCACCAGGTTGGCTGGCATCTGCTCTGGGTTGCCAACAGCCGCGAGCGCCTGGCACGCCTACGCCAGATCGCCGGCCCGACGAAGGACGCGATGCTCTCGGGCCGTTGCTGGGGCGTGGCGATCGGCGACGTCTCCGATCGAGGCGCGGACGCCGAGGTCCTGGCCATCGGTGCGGGCCTCGAGCCTCGTCCGCTTCGCGGGATCGCGACGGATCCGAAGGCACGGCGGAGCGACTATGAGGTTGGCTCGGCCGCCTGGATCAGACTCCTCGCGAATGGCGGCCGCGAGGACATCGGCCCGCTCTGGCACGGCGTCGAGCGCCAGCCCACCGAGCCGGTTCCCTTAGCCGCCGTCATCGATTCGGTCGTCGAGGAGCCAGCTCAGCCTGCGGCCATCGAAACGCGGGCCACTTCCATGTCGCCCCCCGAGACCGCGCCGGCGTTCGACCTTGAGGACATGACCAGCCTCGAGCTTGCCGTGCTTATCACCGCGCGACATCGCACGGTCCGACAGGCCCTGAAGGCAGCATCGCTCCTCGCCGACCGGCGTGAATGGCCCGACCTGGAACGCGCGACCGACATGCTGTGCCGCAGCTACGAGCCTGCCGAGCAGCGCCTGGGCTTGCACCTTATCCGCCGCTACCAGGCGGCCGATCCGACGATGCATCGGGCGGTAGCTAGGGGGTACTACCGGGTTGGCCTCCAAGTGAACAAGCCCATCTGAGGTCCCAGATCCGACAGATTCGATTCTTGTGCCCGCAAATACCGCGAGACTGGCATATGATCGCTGTACAGCCTAGGTGAGGAGGACCGGTGTCTTTGAGGAGCGCGTTGGGCACCGTTCGACTTCCGCGACGCGATCATCATGGATCAGGGCAAGCGCCAGCATCCGCCCTGAAGCCTCTAAAGCGGACCGTCGAGACCGACAAGGAATGGGTCGACGACGTATCCGATGTCGTCCTCTCGAACCGAATCTTCGAGCGAGTCAGCGCCAAGAAGGTCCGCTTCGAAAACGTGGACTTCAGGTATTGCGTATTCGATGGCTGCTACCTACGCCTGTGCGCGTTCGATTCGTGCGACTTCACCGGGTGCAGGTTCGTCGGAAGCAGCTTCCATGGCTCCACGTTCTCGGGCTGCAAGTTCGACTATGCACTGTTCGAGAGAACACTCATCGATAGCGATATCCTGGACAACTGTTGCCCGCCATTCGAGAACCTAAAGCTCTGGTTTGCCAGAACACTTCGCACGAACTACGAAGCTCTCGGTGACCGCGATGCGGTCAACAAAGCGATACTTGTCGAGCTCCACGCGACGAGAGTTCATCTGAGCAAGGCATGGCGGAGCAACGAGTCCTACTACCGGCAAAAGTACGCGGGCACCGCCAGGCTCAAGGCCTTCTTCACGTGGTTGAGGTTCGTGGTTAGCGACGTCATTTGGGGGAACGGCGAGAGCGCCTCCCACCTCATCCGGACCGCCCTCGCGCTCGTGGTCCTGCTTGCCAGTCTTGACACGCTCCTTACCAGGAATCCAGTGCTAGTCAAGGACTGGATTTCCGCCCTGGCAGATGCTCCACAGGTGTTCCTTGGCACGACAGCGCCCAGCTATCCGGGGCTGATCGTCGCGGCGATCGCTCTGACCCGGTATGTCATCCTTGGCCTGTTCGTATCCATCCTTGTCCGTCGGTTCGCGCGGCGGTGAACGATGCACATTTACGTTTACGGATCAGTCTGTCGCGGCGAGGTCGAGCCTGGCTCAGACATTGACCTTCTGGCGGCGGTCGATGGTCCCGACTCGAGGTTCGATCCTGTCGTCTACTCCGTCTATCCATATGCCCGACTCAGGGAACTCTGGACGGAGGGCAATCCCTTCGCCTGGCACCTGTTCATAGAGTCTCGTTTGATCTTTGCAGAGGACGGCGTCGACTTCGTACGCGAGTTGGGCGAGCCAGGGCCATACATGAGTTGGCGGGCAGATAGCGAAAAGTTCAACCAGCTATACGTTGCGGCGTCCGGCGTGCTCGCTGCTCGCCGCGACACCGCCGTCTTTGAACTCGCCACCATGTTCCTGGCCATAAGGAACATGGCAATCTGCTATTCGCTGATGAACCGTGCCTCGCCTGTCTTCTCGCGACGCGCCTGCGACAGGATCGGCCCAGACAGCATCGCTCTGGACGCTAGGTCGCGCAAGATCCTTGACGACGCCCGGATCCTGTCTACGCGTGGATTCGGCGCTAGACCCTCGGAAGACGACGTTGCGCATGTTCTGTCGAACCTGCCAGAGATCAACCGATGGATGGGCGCCTTGATGGCGAAAGTGAGCGTGCAGTGAGCGAGTTTGTCGATCGAATGGGCGCCCAACGGGCCCTCTTGCAGGTGGTGAACTCAAGAGAGTGGCATGAGGAGCTGTTCGGTCTCTCGAGCCAAGCCATCAATCGCTGGACCGACAGCAATCGCATGAGCCCGGACTCGGAGGTCGTGACGCTGCTTCGGTCGGCGTCTGAGCGCTTGAGCTTTCTGGCAAACAGGAGCCAGATGCAGGTGTCGGAAGACTATCGTCGTGTTTCGCACGACGTCCAGGCCTTGACCGAAGAGATCCAAGAAACTCTCGAGGCCGGCCGACCGTAGGGAGTCGCAGCTCCATCCGACACTGAGGGACTTCTGCGACGGATCTGGCCGGCGGGACCAAACGTCACACGGCTCGGTAGTGCCAGGGGGCGACGCTGACATTCTCCTTCTGGCCAGGAGCCACCTCGACCAACCCGGCTTTCTGCAAGATCCCGACTGATTCGTAGAGATCCCAGCCCAGATCATTCAACCTCGCACCGAAGATGTACTTGAAGTACTCATCCATGCAATTCAGGCCGGGAACTGCATCGCCGTTCCGTAGTTCAACCGTGGGTGGCTCTCCGAGAATGGCCTCATCCTCGTTCCAATTGGTCTTGACGAGCCAATCCGGGTATCCTTCGATGTCCTCCGATGGCGGATCAAAGAATTCAACATACGGGTAGGCTTCTTCGAGTTCTGCCACGTCCATCATGTACTGCCAGTGCTCGCGAAGGTCGATCCAGGAGCCACCTGCCGGGGGCTTCTCCTGGAACCAGAACTGGCTGCGCGTCTTGCTCTGCCAATCCCAGAACACGACTCGATGTCGGACTCCGCGGTCCGGTGCCGAGCCCAGGTGCCAGATGAGCTGATAGTCCCGATAGCACGAGTCGCCGATGAGCTCGTCCTTTCCCAGGGCTCTGGCCCAAGCGTCCCCATCGGACTTGGCCATGATCAGCCCAAATGCCTGCTCATCCAACCTGCTTCGTCGGGGGATGCGGACTGTGGCCGACTCCTGTTCTAGACCAAGAATGCCCGGTCCCCAGGTCGTGGCTATGTAGTCGCTAAGGTTGAGCACCAGGAAAGCGTCCACGCTAGCCACGTAGAGGGCCAGGTACGTAGGGACGGGCTGCAGATACCAGTAGCGAAGGTGACGGACTTCCAACGAGATTCTTATCTCGTCCTGGCTTTCGAAGTCCTCTGTCGACAACGTGGTTTCCATGAAGCCCTTCAGCTGGAACCAGCAAAGAGCCGCCGACACGACCTCATTGTCAGACGGAAGCCTTCGCGTGAAGTGCACGCCGATGTCCCGCGCCCCTCGGTCCCTCTCGTAGGTGACCACCTCGCCGAATTTGGCGACAAGCGAACGGAACTTCCCCACGTACTCGCGTTCGAAGGAATCCTGCCGGCCTATCTGCAACATGCGCTCGCCTCGCCGCATCTCCACCTGCGTGGGTGCTTCACTCGGCCGATGATAGACGGACGCAAATACTCGGACGTACAGAATTAGGGGCGCAACGCTCTTGCGTCAGGCTAGGAGCACCGTCGAACCGGTCGCGGAGCGAACCTCGCGAGCCGCGCTTGTTCCGACACTCTAGATGGACACTTTTCGGACTCGATTCCACGCGTGAAGACATACCGTTCCCACGCAGATATTTCCCAAGCAGAATGTCGCGGGTTCGAGCTAGGGCGGCGTGGCCGATCACGCGGTGCGGCCGGACATGGCCTCGTCCGGCCCAAGAAGGCGTACCATGGCCTCGTCAACTGCGTCCTCGGAGGCAACAGACAGCAGGGCTACGACGACACCGCGAGGGCCTGCTAACTGAGCGACTTACGCACGAATTTCCACGCTTGCGCCACTGCGTAAGGGCCGCTCCAGTTCGTAAACAGCAGGTCCTCGGTTCAAATCCGAGTGTCGGCTCCACTCCCCCGGATCTCGCCACCGGTTATCCGGCTGCCCGACTGAGGCCGCAACCCGCTGCGACCCGCTGTAGCGCATCATGTGCCCAATGCACCTACCAAACCTGAGCCGCTGGCGCGCGTTCGCCTCCCCGCGCTACCGTCCCTTCCAGGCCATCGCGACAGGTCAGGCGTTCACCGGTTCCTACGCCTCCGACGCGCTCTTCGTGCCTCTGCTGCTTCGACTCGGGGCCCCGCCGGAGCTCGTGATCCTGGTCGGGTCCTTTCCCGTGGCAGCGTCGGTGGTCCAGGCCCTGGCGCCGCAGATCCTGAGGCGCATGGGCGGCAATCTGCGCCGACTCACGCTGCTCCTGACACTGGCCGAGTTGCGCGGCTTCGCACACGCGGCCGTGGTCGCCGCCATCGCCTCCGGCCTGATCAGCGCTCCAGTGGGGATAGTCCTTGTCTCGGCGACGGTCGCGATCGGCCAGACGGCGGGCGTGCTCTCGGCCTCGAACATCAATCTGTGGGCGGCCGTGGTCTTGCCGGACCAGGAGCGCCGACTGGTTGGTCCGCGAATGGGCGCCATGAACATGGCGCTCTCGACCCTGCTGCTTCTGCCGGCCGGCGCGGTTCTGGACGCCGGACTGCGATCGATCGGCCTGTGGACATACGCCGGCTTCTTCGCGGTCGGCGGGTTGGTCTCGATCCTGACGCCGCTGGCGGTCGCCCGGCTTCCTTATCCAGGCCGCGTCCTGGTCAAGACTGGTGAAGAGCCGGCCGAGCCGCTGCCCGAGGAGTTCAGGCGGTTCACGACCGCGACCGCCGTCGCCTCGCTGGGCCAGGGCCTGATTCCTTATCTGTCCCTGTACGCGATGCAGGTTCTGGGCGCGTCGGCGGGCTTCGCGGTGATCCTTTCGGGTTCGGCGTCGGCCGGGGCCCTTGCCGGCTCGCTGACGACCGGCGCCTTCCTGCTGCGAGGCTCCTCGAGCCGTGTGCTGCGGCTCTCGTTCCTCGCGCGTTCGGTCGCGGCCGTCATATGTGCGCTTGCGATCCCCGGCAATCCTGCCGCTCTGCCGATGCTGGTCCTGGGCTCGGCGCTCTTCAACGGAGCCGGCAACGCCGGCGCGCTGGCGGCGAACGAGCGGCTGTACCGACTGGCGCCGCCGGACCTCCGAGTGCGGTGCCAGAGCTACTACGTCGGTGCAACTTCTGCCGCGTTTGCGGTCGGGGCCTTGGCGTGCGGCGCCGCCCTGGCCGTGTCGGCAGTCGTCGGCTGGCCCGTCTACACGGCCCTCTTCGTCGGCTCGGGGGTCAGCCGGGCAATCGGGGGTCTGCGAACCGACGTGTCCCCGTCATGGCAGAGCCCGACGGCGCCCCCGGCGGATCAGATCTAGACCGGCAACTCACCAAGCGGCGGCGCCTCGGCGCTTGCGGCCAGGTCCTGCGCCGTCATCTTCTCCGAGCCGGGCATGGTGGCCACTACCGCGAGAGCGGCCAGCGCGATGGCAGGGATGATCGCCCAGGCGCCGATCAGGCCGATCGCGTCGGAGACCAGGCCCAGTGTCGAGGGCACCACGAGCAACGCCAGCCCCACGGCCAGAGCGGTGCGGGCCATGGCAGTCATCTGGGCGTTCGGGGCTGCATGAAGTGCCACGGTGAGGCCCACCGGGAAGAGGGCAGCCGTCCCGAGGCCACCGAGCAACAGCCCGAGCCCGGACAGAGCCGCAATCGGCGATATCCAGACCACGCATGCGCCGATCATGGCGACGATCAGACCCGCCGCAAGCAGTGTGCGCGGCGAGCGGCCGGCACCCAGCCCACGACCGACAGCCGTGCGGCCCAGGAACATCCCGACCACGAACAGACTGGCCATGAGGGTCGCATCCGAGCTGGCAATTCCGGCTCGCCGGCCGACCATCGAAGAGCCCCAATATACGAACGAGAACTCGATCGAGACGGACAGGGCGATCACGAGGACCGCGACCCAGTACGGCAGCGTCAGGCTGCCTTGCGCCTTGACGACCGAAGTCGGCGGTTCGGATTCGCGCGATCTCAGGAACGCCAGCAAGACGAACACCGCTACCGGGATCGCCATCGCCACCCGCCACGTCGCCAGATGTGCAGCCGCGAGGCCGATCGCCAGCGGCGCCGCGCCGGCCATGATCATCGATAGGCCGTAGGCCTGTGCAAGAAGCCTGCGGGAACCCTCCCCCTTCACCCGGCCGAGGCGGACGTTGTTGTCGGTGCTGAGGATGGAGCCGCCCAGACCCATCAACATCGCGCCGGCGAGCGAAACGGGCAAACTCGGAGCGAGGGCAAACAGAGCGATCCCGAGGCCGATGATCGCGACCTCCAGGTCCGGCAGCCAGTGCATGCCAACAAGTCGAGCGACCCGGTCGGTGACGACACCGGCGATCAATACCCCAATCGCCAGTGCCGACCCGTGCAGCCCGGCCTCGAACGCCGTGAGGTGCAGATCCTTCTGCAGATACGGAGTGGCGATGCCGAGGCCGTAAAGCACGAACGACCAGACGGCGAGGTCGGTGAACGAAATCCAGGTATCTCGAGTCCCCATCACGGCGGCGGGGGCCGCGTCTGGCTCGTGGGCGGTCATGAACCCTCGGCTCTCTTGGTCGGTAGTAGATCCAGTCTATCTCCGACTGCCCCTTCGGCCCCAGATCGGGCCTGACTATGCCTGCCGCGTACGGATGGCTCGGCGTGAAGGGACGTTCGTCGGGGTCGTGAATACCAGCAGCCTGCGCAACGGCTGAAGCCCGCGACGGCAGGGGGTAGGACCCCGCGACCGCTCGACCGACTCGGCGTGGTGCGCGTACGCCCCACCCGTACTTATGTGGGAGGGGCCCGGAGCTCCGGCCGGCGTAGTCTCCCGGCACGTCAATCAAGGACCCGTCGGGTCTCGACTAGCCTTTCAGGAGGCTGAGTGCTCCTCCCGTTCATCGGCTATGCCATTGGTCGCCGCTTCATCGGCTATGTCGAGTGCGAAGGGGAGCGACTGACAGACCTCTTGAATCGGGCCGAGTCGATCGTCGTGCGCGAGACGTTCGTGGAGAACTTCGAAGACGACACGGTCACGAACCTCGGCGACGGTGAAGTCGATCGCAACGTGCTGTATGCGATCGAGGCGAGCGGAGGCCGCGGCGAGGCCGCGCGGCGCATCCACACCATCCGCCACCGGCTCCAGGTCCAGCTCGGGCCGTACACCGCGCTGGGGCTGCTCCACGCGCTGCCCGGGCAGATGCCACTGCCTTACCTGCACGCCCGTGGTCCCATGATTCCGCTCTCCGACGCCACGATCGGCTTCGTCAGCCGCGCCGGCCTGCAGATGCGGGACGTAAGTACGCTGATCATCAACCGGGAAATGCTGGACTGGGTCCGCGCCGACGACGATGAGGCCTCGGCGTTCCCGGGCGTCCCGGTTCACACCGACCGAGCCTGAAGCCGGAAGGTACCATCGACCCGGCACGCAAGCTCGTGCCGGCAAGCCGCATATCGGAGGGGCGCAGAAAATGACCAAACTCAGGGTTGCCCTCGTCCAGCTGGCAGCCGATCAGGACGTGGCCGCCAATCTGGACCGTGCCGCGGCGCTGATCCGAACGGCGGGTGAGAGCAAGCCGGGGCTCGTGGCGCTGCCCGAGATGTTCCACTACCGCGGTCCCGTGGCGGGGTTCCGCGAGTCGGCCTCAACGCTGCCCGGGCCGCTGACCGAGCCCTTCTCCGATCTGGCTCGCGAGCTCAACTGTTGGATCCTGCTCGGTAGCGTGGCCGAACGTTCCACCGATCCGCTGCGGCCGTTCAACACGTCCGTGCTGCTGGATCCGGCCGGTGGGATCGCAGCGACATACCGCAAACGGCACTTGTTCGATGTCTCGATCACCGACGGTCCGTCCGATCACGAGTCGTCTCGCATAACCCCCGGCGACTCGTGCGTGGTCGCGGTCATGGGTGGCGCAGCCGAAGAGGTCGACGTTCGGCTCGGACTCAGCATCTGTTTCGACCTGCGCTTTCCGGAGCTGTATCGGGAACTTGCGGCGGGTGGCGCGGTCGTCATCTCGGTTCCGGCCAACTTCACCGAGGCCACGGGACGCGATCACTGGGAGGTCCTGCTGCGAGCCAGGGCCATCGAGAACGGCGCGTTCGTCATCGCCCCCGCCCAGTGCGGCATCGGGGCCGGCGTGCCGACCCACGGCCGGAGCATGGTCGTGGACCCATGGGGCACCGTCATCGCGCAGGCTCCGGACGGGCCCGGCGTAGTCCAGGCGGAGATGGACCTCGAGCGAGTCCTGGAAATCCGCCGCCAGTTGCCTACTCAGCCGCCGCGCTGAGCCCGTTCTCGCCGGGACCCTCGATCAGGCCGCGCCCCACCGGCGATGGAGTGGCATGTCGTCCTCGGAGTCGACGTCGTTGTGCGCCGTATTGCCGTCCGGTGAGTCGGTCTCGTCCAGCACCGTCACGAGTTGCTCGCGATTGACCATCGCGAACGGGAACCGCCCGATCATGGTCGAGTCGGCAAGTCCCCGGATCGTCAGGTCGGTCACCGGCAGGAAATGCGGATCCGGGGACTCGAGGAACTGCGAGATAGATCCATAGGCGACGACGTGGATGTTGCCGCTCAGGTTGTAACCCGGGGTGACGATCGAGACGGTGCGCTTCGCTTTCTCAACGACCGGCGCTCCCGGGCGGGATTGCTGGGCGGGGGAGCGCTCGGCGACCAGGACAACCTGGTTGAGACGCACCCACAAGGTTCCTTTGGCCCGGTCGGAATCTGTGCGGCCTTGACCGTGGTGGACGTGGCAGGCGTTCTGAACCTGGATGAACCCGGTCTGCATGTTGATCCAGTCCGACAGGCGGTCGAACTGGCCGGTCCGGATCTGACCCGAGACCTGGAAGCCGTTGCCGAACACCTCTACGTCCACCGCGACGCCGTCGGCCGTGTCGTCGCTGCGAACCAGCCAGTCGTCTCCGGTGTGAGCAGCCGGCGCGCCGAGCGTGCCCCAGATGGGATCGAAGCCCGGAGGAGTGGTGAAGCCGTCATTGGGGCGTTGGGCGTTTGGGTCTCCAAGGCGGATCACGGGCACGGCACCGACAAGGCCGCCCGGCCCAACCATGAGGTCGGGCTCGCGTTCAGCCGTTTCTGTCTGGTGAGCACCCCCGAAGAAACCGGGTCGTCCAGCCATTTCCGTCTCTTTGTAGCCTCAAGGAGATGTTCCGGAGATCCATCTGAAGAGTCGGCCGAGCGGCGGAGAACTTTATCGTTCGAACGTGCTGCTCGTTGGTTGCACCGACTACGCCGTTCGCGGCGCGTCACCATTCTGGGCGGGACCAGTGAGTGAATCCCATGGCCCACGCGGGGACGTCTGTTTTACGTGCCCCTACCTAAACCATTTGGATGATACCGGAGGCCGGCGGTCCAGGTCCTGACGGCATCAGCCGTGGCATCAGCCGGGGCGTCAGCCCTCGTGCCGACGGACGTTCCGGGGCGTCAGCCCTCGTCGCCGGGAGGCTCGCCCGGCAGCGACAGCGTGAATGCCGCGCCGGCTCCATCTCGGGTCTGCTCGAGCCACAGGTCGCCGCCCATGGCTCGCATCAGCTGCTGCGAGACGTATAGACCCAGGCCCGTGCCGTCGCCGCTGGTATGTTGCGAGCCCCGCGTGAAGCGCGTGAAGAGCCTCTCCCTGTCGTCATCGGCAACCCCGGCCCCGTGGTCGGTGATCGTGATATTGAGCCGGTCGATCGCTTCGTCGGGCTGGATCTCGACCTCCACCTTGCCCTCCCGCCCGCCGTACTTCACGGCGTTGTCGAGAAGAGCCCAGAGCACCTGATCGACCTGGTCCGGATCGCCGACGGCGAGCCAGCCTCGAGCGGCGTCGTGCATCCGGAAGACGACGCCGGTGGCGTTGAGCGCTTCCCAGGCGCGCCGGACGCGCTGCCCCATCGACATCACTTCTGCCTCGGGCCGCAGGACCCCAGCTTCCAATCGGGTCATCGTCAGCAGCTGGCGCACGAGCCGCGTCAGGCGATCGGACTGTTCCGCCACGATCTGGAGTCGGCGATCCTGGGCGGCTTCCTCCGATGACGTGCGCAGCTGGTCCACGTAGGCGCGGATGCTGGTCAGCGGCGTCTGCAGGTTGTGGCTGACGCCGCGCAGGAATTCGTCCTTGGCGGCGTCCAGCTCGAGAAGGCGGGCGTTCTGGCGATCGATCTGCGTGAACAGCTGCGCGTTGCGAAGCGCCACGCCGACCTCGCTGGCGAAGAGATCCAGCAGATCCTGATCGGCGCGCTCCCAGGCCCGGGTCGCCGGCAGATGCCCGGTCAGGACGCCGAGGGTCTCGCTGCCGGCCTTGACCCCGGCTCGTACCGGTCGCGGGTCGCCCGGGATTCTCTCTTCGATCGGGACGGACGCCGGGTCGAGCGGCCGGATCTCGCTGTCGATCATCCCGAAGATCGAGCAGGCGTCGGACTCGGCCCGCGACGCCAGCGGGTCGATGCCGTCGGCCGGGTTGTAGCCGGAAACCGCTCGGAGCAACGCACCCAGCTCGCGGTTGCGGCGCGCGCCCTCCGCGGCGATGCGGTTGTGGCTCTCCGCGAGCCGCGCCAGTTCGTCGTCGCCGCCCACGTACATCGGCTTGCTGGGCTCGCCGGCGGCGACCCGTTCCACGGCCGTGGTGATGCGGCGCAGCGGGGCCATGAGTCTGGAGCCCGCGACGGCGGCGACCAGGAGCCCGAAGAATGCGGCGCCGACCAGGGCCGCGATCAGAAGCGTGCCGACAACCGCGGCGTTGGAGTACAGCCGGGCAGACATGACGACGCCACCGAACACCGCAAGCGGAAGCATCGCGGCGACGATCGATCCGGCCGTCAGCAGCGTGCGGAAGGACAGCCCGCTCCCTTCCCGGGTGGGGCGGTTCGTGGGCTCAGCCATCGTTCAAGCATGAGACGAGCCGGTAACCCAGCCCTCTGGCGGTGAGCAGGTGGACCGGCGAATCGGGATCGACTTCGATCTTCTGCCGGAGGCGGCGCATCGACACCCAGACGTACGACGGCTCGGCCTCTTCGGTGTCGGCCCAGCCGCGAGAGAGGAGCATCTCCGTTGAGACTATGTCGCCCAGGTTGGCCGCCAGCGCCTGCAGCAGCCGCGCCTCTGTGGGCGTCAGCTGGACCGTCTTGCCGGCGACCGTCGCGGCGCGATGGTGAAGGTCGAGCGTCAGGTTGGGCCCCAGGACGAGCGACCGGCGGGGGATCCGATCGCCCAGCCGGAGCAGCACTCGCTGGATGCGCGCCCGCAACTCCGGGTAGTGGTACGGCTTGGTGACGTAGTCCTCCGCCACCTCGTCGAGCAGTCGGGCCTTGCTGTCGGCGCTGTCGATGGCCGAGAGAACGATGATCGGCAGGTCGGCGCCATCCTTGATCTGACGGGCCAGCGCCAGGCCATCGATCCGGGGCATCATCAGGTCGAGGATGATCAGATCCGGCCAGCCGGCTTCGAGCCGCCGGACCGCCTCCTGGCCGTCGCGGGCAGTGGCTACTTCGTAGCCGTCCTCGCTGAGCTGTTCGGCCAGCACGACAAGCAAGCTGGGGTCGTCGTCCACCAGCAGGATCCGCCGTGGCCGGTGCTCATTCATTCGGTGCTGGTCTCCCCCGATGGCCCGGTGGCGCGGGCGTCGCAGCGAGTATAGGTGGGGGAGCGGCGGTTTAGGGCGGCGGGCGCTACTCCGCCTTCGGGAGGAAGTAGCGGCAGCGCGGCGCCAGAGGGCAGTGCTCGCAGTCGGGGCGCTGCGCGTGGCACGTACGGCGGCCGTGGCTGATCAGCGACACGTGGGCCTCGTACATCTGGTCGGGCTGCAGCATCGCCAGGAAGTAGTCGTGGGCCTGGTCGGCGTCGGCCTTGTCGGGGATCAGGCCGATGCGGCCGCTGACTCTGTGCACATGGCGATCGACCGGCATCAGCGGCGTACCGAAGCTGAACAGGAGCACCACCGACGCGGTCTTCTTGCCGATCCCGGGGATGGCCGAGAGCCAGTCGCGCGCTTCCAGCGGCGGCTTGTCGCGCAGGAACTCGAGTGAGTAACTCCCGCCGTTGGCGCGTAGGGCTCCGAGGGCTGCCTGGATCCGCGGGGCCTTCTGATTGGCCAGGCCGCCGGGCCTGATCACGTCTGTGAGCTCGGCAATCGGCGCGGCCTCGACCGCTGACCAGTCGGGAGCGGGCAGGTCCGGCAGCCCCACGCCACCCCAGCCGGGGAAGTATTGGGGTTCGAGTGAGGCGCCCGGCGGCGTCGGGGCCGATGGATAGCGGTCGCGCAGCGCTCCAAACGCCACCTCGGCGTTTACGTCGGCGCTGTTGGCGGTCAGGATCGTGAGGACCAGCTCGCTGGTCGGGTCCAGACGGTGCTGCCAGGCGGGCCGGCCGTTGGCCTCGGCCAGGCGGTCGAGAACGAACGGCACGAGGCCGGGGCGCTTCTTCTCGAGCTGGGCAGCCCACTTGCGGGCGACGACGTCGGGGGCGGGCTTGGATGGGCGCCGCTTTGGAGCCGGCTTCTTCGGGGCGGGGCTCTTCGGCGTCCGGCTCTGAGCCGACCCGCCCGCCGCGGGGCTCTTCGCCGCGGGGCTCACGCGACCGGCTCGCGGGCCGCTCGGTCGGAGCGGCGCTGCCCCACGTCGGCGCCGACTTCGATGAGATTGGCCAGCCGCTCGCCGGCCGCCGCGACGATAGGGCCCGCCTGGCTCATCGCATCCTCGAGCGACATCGGCCGGTCCAGGACCGGGAGTGCGAGCGTGCCCACGTTCGCCAGCGCCGCCAGCCCCTCCGGCGTGACCGCGCCGCCGACGGCGATGCACGGAATACCGGCCGCTTCGGCGCGGCGCGCCACTCCGAGGGCCGTCTTGCCGTACGCGGTCTGATCGTCGATGCGTCCCTCGCCGGTGATCACCAGATCGGCCGAGGCCAGGCGGTCGTCGAAGCCGGTCTCGGCCATGACCACATCGATGCCGGGAACCAGCTCGAACGATCGCATTCGGGAGGCCAGGCAGAGCAGACCGAAGCCGGTCCCGCCTGCCGCCCCGGCGCCGGGGATGTTTCGGGCATGAGTTCCCGATGCCTTCTCGAGTAGATCCGCGAAGTGCGCCAGCCACTGGTCCAGAGCGGCCACGTCCTCCGGCCACGCGCCCTTCTGCGGCCCATAGGTGGCGGCCGCGCCGTGATCGCCGAGGAGTGGATTGGTCACGTCGCAGGCGATACGCATCTCGACTTCGTGCAGCCGGATGTCGACCGCGGCCAGATCCATCGCCACTAGATGCGGGATCGGGCCCGGCAGGCCGCCGCCGGCGTCGCTCCGATACCACGCCCCGAGAGCGCGAAGCAGACCGGACCCACCGTCCGTGGTGGCGCTGCCGCCGACGCCGAGCAGGATGCGGCGAATCCCCGCGTCCAGGACCGCCTCGATGATCTCGCCGGTGCCCTCGCTGGAGGCCGCGATCGGGTTGCGCGGCTCGCCCTCGGGCAGCCTCGACAGGCCCGATGCTTCGGCCAGCTCCACCGCGGCGCGCTTGTGGTCCGCGGAGATGAGCCAGCGCGCCGTCAGCGGGCGGCCCAGGGCGTCGTGGGACTCGCACTCCCGCCACTCCCAACCGCCCGTCTCGGCGATCGCCGCGAGCGTGCCCTCACCCCCGTCGGCGAGCGGCGCGAAGTCGATCAGGTCGTTGGGGCGGACGCGAGACCAACCCTCCCCGAGCGCCCGGGCGACCTCGACCGACGTCAACGAGCCCTTGAACGAGTCCGGAGCCAGGACGATGTGGAGCCGGTCACGGCGACTGCTGGTCACGACCCGCTTCCGTCCGAGGCGGCGCCGTCGCGGCCGGCCCCCGCGTCCGCGCCCGCGTGTAAGTCAGCCGCCGCGACGCCCGCCGCGACGCCCGCCGGCGCCAGCTCGGCCGTCTCGTGGGCCGCTGCGCTGCGCTTCTCCAGATACTCCGGGATCGTGATCATCGGCGGCCTCTCATGATCGGCCAGCTCGATGACTTCCAGGCTGAGCTTGCCTCCACCCGATCTGGGCAGCTTCATCGTCGAGCCGAGTTCCGCGAAAAGCCTCGCTTTGCGCCGCTCCTCCAGCCGTTTCATGACGGCTTGAACGATGACGAAGCTCATCCGCGACAGACCCTCGAGCTCCTGGTTGCGATGAATCCGCCGTTCCAGATCGACCTGACCCAGACCCTCGAGGCCGACACGGTCAGAAACGTCGATCAGGTGGCCGATCTCGACCGCGTAGCTGGTGAAAAACGGAATCGTCTCGAGCAGGCTGCGCCGCCCCGCGTACTCGCCTGCGAGCGGCTGGATCAGCCCCGACAGCTCCGGGTAGAAGAGGTTGATGAGCGGTCGTGCGACCAGCTCCGTGACCCGGCCGCCGCCGCCTTCTTTGAGAATCCCGCCTTCGACGATAGGTCGGCGGTAGTAACCCTTGACGTACTGGATCCGTTCCTCGGCGATCAGCGGGCCGAGGGTCCCGTAGACCATCCGCGGGTGCCAGTTGCGCACGTCCGAGTCGGCCCAGACGATGATGTCGCCGCTCGTCTCGTAAAGGCTCTTCCACAGGGCCTCGCCCTTGCCGGCGTAGCTGCCGTAGCCCGCAAGCACGTGCTGGTGGATGGCAACCCGAGCCCCCTCGGCTGCGGCGATCTCGCGCGTCTCGTCGTCCGAATCGGAGTCCATGACCAGCAGCTCGTCGACGAGATGATGGCGTTCCATCAGATCTCGCCGCGCGGCCCTGACGATTGCCCCTATGGTCTCCGCTTCGTTGAGCGCCGGGAATACCAGGCTCACGGTCAGCCCGGCCTGCTCCTTGAGATGGACGAGCCGGTCGAGGTCGCCGAACTCGCGATGGTGGAAGTTGGACTCCCCGAACCAGCGCTCGACCCGCAGGGGCACGGCCCGCGAGTCATTGGCGGCACGTTCCGCCGCGGCGAGCGTCTCCGCCCGCGCCGCCAGCTCCTCGAACGTGGAATCGCCGATCGCCGCGCCCGTCTTGACCACGATCACCGTGCTCGGGGATCTGGTCGCCACGGCCTCGGGCAGCGCCCCGAACAGGAATCCCTCGTGCGCCCCGTTGGCCGGCGGCGCCGATGCGCCCATGATCACGACGTCGGTGGTCTGGGCGGCTCTGAGAATCTCGCTCCGTACGTTGACGGCCTCGGAGACGACCTTCTCGACGTCCCTCTCGGCGTGCTGTCGGATGAAGTGAGCCAGCGCCCGTTCGGTCTGGCCGCGGATCGCATCGGTGACCCCGAGAGGGATCAAGTGCAGGACCTTGATCTTCGCGTCGTTCTGGCGCGCCAGCGCGTCGGCGAAGCGGAGCGCCAGGGCCGCATGCGGGCCGCCGCGGATCGGCACGAGGATGCTTTCGATCGCGGTCGCGCCACCCTGCTTGACTACGGCGATGTCGCACGGCGAATCTCGCACCACCTCGTCGATCGTGGAGCTGAATACGGGCGGCTGCGAGCCCGGCCTCGGGGCCGACGGCTTGCCGCCCCAGCCGAAGACTATGAGGTCGGCGTCGAGTTCGGCGGCGGCTTCGACGACTCCCTCTGCCGCGCGCCGGCCGATCCGAACGATGGGGTGGATCGTCACTCCGGGCGGGGCGAAGTCGAGGACTCGCTGCAGCAGCCGGCGCGCCTGCCGGGCTCTCGTCGCACCTTCCGAGAGCGGCGTCCCTTCCGGGACTTCCACGATGCCGAGCACCGTCAGGCTGCCGGACTTGCGATCCATCAGGGCGGCCCCGACCCGCACCAACTCCTGGGCTGTCTCCGGGTTGGCGACCGGGATCAATATGCGTGACGGCAGCGCGACTCTGGTCATTTGGCGGCCCCGACTCCGCCCGCGACCCGCGCGGCCGCCTGCCAGTGCTCTACCAGATACGGCTTGAGCAGCTCGAACTCGCGCGCCTGGCGATCGACTCGGTCCTCGGCCTGCTCGCTTGAGAGTCGCCGATCCTCGACTACCAGCCGCCCGACTCGACCGAAGTAGATCGGTACGAAGGCCGCCACCAGCCGTTCCATCGGCAGCTCGCCGAAACTTGCCGTGACCATGAGGTCGTAGAAGACGCGGGCCCACAGGTCGTCGGGGAAGTGAAAATCGGCCACGGCGTCGGACAGATCGTCGGTCGAGGGCAGCCCGCCGTGCCCGGCGGACCCCTGGCCCGATTCGGCGTCGATGCCGAGCTTGTTTGCCGCGTCCTCCGCCATCCGGCCGGCGTCCCGGGCCAGCTCCATCACGCACTCGTAGTTGTCCGGAAGGAGCATCTTCTGCCACGTGTCGGAGAGCGTCAGGGAGCCGGTATGGAATTGCGAGAGCAGGCGCAGGGTGTTGACTTCGAGCGGGGCAGGCTCGGCGAACCTCTCGAAGCCGTAAGCCGGCACCTCGTGGCTGCCCGTAATCGACAGCCAGCGATCGGCGTTGTCGCGAGCCATCGTCAGCAGCGTGCCCACGACCTCGCGGAACATCGGCCCGAGGTCCGATCCGGGGTCCTTCGGGTCGTGGATCTTGGCCCCGAGCCTGGTCTGGCATACGGCGAAGCCGCCGGTCAGGGCGGTGGTCGTCATCCAGATATCGATGCCGAAGCGCGAGACGTCGGTCGTCCAGGTGTCCTGGTCCAGGTAATGCCGGATCAGGTCGCCGCTGACGCCGAAGTCGCCGCCGATCGGCTGCCGGATGCGATGCCCGTACAGAGCCCGCGTCACGGGGTAGGTGACGGTGTTGGTGATCGTGCCGTCGTACTTGTGGCGGGAGTAGAGCGGCGCCACGTAGTCGTAGCCGCCCTTGAGGATCGGGCCGGCCAGCAGTTCGATCCACTCCGGCACGATCGACCGCAGGTCCGAGTCGACCACGACCAGCGCCTCCACCTGGAGAGCGGCCGCCATCTCGAAGAGTGTCCGCAGGGCGGCGCCCTTGCCGCCGACGCCGTCGACCTCGGGGTAGGTCAGGCTGACGCGCTGCAGCCGATTGGTCGGGCGCACCAGCAGGATCTGCTCGACATAGCCGGGTGGCTCCGTCTCCACCACGATCCGCTGCGTGCCGTCCGGGGATCCGGCATCGGCGTTGACGAGCACCGGACGCAGGTCCGGGAAGTACTGGACCAGGCCGGCTTGCGCCGCTCGAACCACGTGGCCGATCGTGGCCGCGTTCCTGAAGCTCGGAATGCCCACCATGATGTCGGCGCTGCCGAGCCGGGCGATCTCATCGGCAATGGCAGGAGTAAGTGCGCTTGACGGCATTGAGGCACCGTACCACGTCGGACGCCTGTGCGACCCTCATGAGGGGGCCAACTCTGCCGCGTGGTCTCGCCGGGCGTGCCTCGGCTCGTCTAGAGTGGGCAGCGCATGTACGCAGCCCTCCTGGTCATCGTTCTGGCGGGCCTTGCCGGCCCGCTGTCCTCTTCGGGCCGCAGCCCGCTCGTGCCCGCCATAGTCGGCGAGATCGTGGCCGGGGCTGTGCTGGGCCGGACCGGCTTCGCGATCATCGATCCGTCGACCCCGGACAACAGCTTCCTGTACGCCCTCGGCTTTGTGATGCTGATGCTGGTGGCGGGGTCGCACGTGCAGATGCGCGGACCGGCCATGATGTCCGGAGCTCGCCCGGCCGGCTTGGCATTCGCCGTCGTGGCCTTGCTGGCAGTACCAGCCGGGCTGGCGATTCGGGCGTGGTTCGCGCCGTCGACTCCAGCGGCGCTATTCCCGGTGCTCCTGGCGGGCAGTTCGGCCGCGGTGGCATTCCCGATCCTCAAGGAGCGCGGGCTTCTGGGCCCGCAGATCGCGTTCCTGCTGGCCTGGATACCGCTGGCCGATGCCGTGACCGTCCTGATAATGCCTCTGACCTTGATCGGCGCTGCCGGCATTCCTCTGGCCCTCGTCGGCGATGCGGCGATCGTGGCGGTCACCGTCGGCGCGTTGATGGGCGGCCGGTACGTGGCAGATCGGCGCTGGGCCTTGACGCTGCGCGATCTTTCGCGCTCGCGTGGCTGGGCGCTCCAGCTCCGCATCGCCCTGGTTCTCCTGATCGGGCTCTCGCTCATAGCCGGCCAGACCGGCGGCTCCACGCTGCTGGCGGGCTTCGGTGCGGGGCTGGTGCTGGCGAGCCTCCGGGCGCCCGACCGGCTCGAAGTCCAGCTGTCCGGCCTGGCCGAGGGCTTCTTCGTGCCGGCGTTCTTCGTGCTGCTTGGCGCTCAACTCGACTTTCGGGCGCTGTCGGCCGATCCGGACGCAATCGGACTCGCGCTGGTCCTCTCCGCCGCGGCACTCGCCATCCACCTCGCGGCGGCCAGGATCGCCGCCCCCGGGTCGTGGTCCGCCTACGGACTGGCCGCCTCGGCCCAGCTGGGGATGCCGGCGGCGGCGGCGTCGCTGGGTCTGGCCACGGGCGCGCTCACTCCGCCAATCGCGGCCGCGATCGTGGCGGCCGGCTGTCTGACGGTGCTGCCGGCCTCGTTGGGTACGCGGCGGCTCGCGGCAAAGGTGCCTGCCGGAACCGCGGGATCGCCCTCATTGACCGTGGACTAGAGCGGCCGGAGGGCCGTGGGCCTGCGCCGGATGCCGGGAGTCGCTACGGGCAGACGTTCGCCGGCGTGGGCTTGCCGTAGTAGAGGCTGTCCTTGCCGAAGAGCTTGATGGACTCTGCGGCGACCAGCGGCATGCTCATGCAGATCGAGGCCTTGCCGCCGGTGAGACTCATGGGAACGGATTTCGTGTAGGGCGGCCCGAGGACCAGGTTCGTGAAACTCTTGCTGGGTACGGCCTCGGCAGCGGCGATGTAGTCAGCGACCATGCTCGGCCGGAACGGCTTGGCCGGGTTCGTGGCGCCCGTCTGGACGCTCGATCCAACCTGAGCGATGAGGTTGTTCAGCTGGAAGATGGCGCCCGGCTTGGACATCTTGGCGAGCAGTGCCATCATGACCTGCTGCTGCCGCGCTGCGCGCTTGTAGTCGTTGCCGCCGCCGTGGCGCGAGCGGGCATAGGCCAGTGCGTAGGCGCCGTTCAGGTGCTGTGGTCCGGAGCCGATGATCACGCCGAAGTGCTTCTGATCGAGCCAGTCGTACGTCGGGTCGTTGATGACGTAGGGGCTGACGACGTCAATGCCGCCGAGCGCGTCGACCATCTTGACGAACCCGTTCAGGTCCATAACCGTCCAGTAGTCGATGTGGACTCCCACGATGTACTGGATTTCGTTCACGAGCGCTATGTACGGGCTATCCGGCGAGCCCTTGATGTGGCCGCTTCTCAGATAGTTCGGCAGGTAGGTAATCCAGTCCGAAAGGTGGTCCTTGCCGCCCCAGTAGAACGGGAAGCCGGCGATCTCGCGGGGGATGCTGACCATCTGAACGGTGTTGGCGGTGGGGTCGTAGCTCACGACCATCAGCGAGTCGTAGGAACGGGTATCGCGTCCGTTGGCCGAGTCCACTCCGGTGAACAGCATCGTCACGCGTCCACTGGGCGACTCTGTCGGCACGGGTGTGGGGCTGGCGGTCGGTCCGGCCGTCTGAATTGGCGTGGGGGTTGGGATCGGCGTCGCCAGATCCCCGCCCAGCAGGCCGTTGTCGCTGCCGAACACTTTCGAGGTGGCGTCGTACGCCGTCGCCAGGAGGACGCCGCTGAAGCCGTGGGTAACGACCACGATTGCGACCAACGCGGCCACCACGAACCGGTCCAGGACGCGGCGATCACGGCGCTGCTGTCCGGTGAGGAAGGCGTTGGCGACGGCGGCGAGCCGCCAGATGGCGATCAGGATGACGATGATCAGCGCGCCGAGGCAGAACTCGGGGTCGGCAAAGCGCGCTCCGAAGACGACGACGCCCTGACGGAGCTGGTAGCCGAGAATGGCCACGAGCAGGATCGTGGGCGCCAGGAAGAGCGCCGCGAGGCGGCGGTTACCGACATACAGCTGCCCCAGACCGGGCCAGATGAATGAAAGAAGTGCGGCGAGAGACGGCGATCGCCCCTCGGCCCTCGTAGACGGCTCGTTGGTTTCCAAAGCGAGCGGACATTACCACAATGTCGGGCTGGCCGTCCGCAGTCACCGGGCGCGACGGGCCGCGTACCTTCGAGCCACCCGCTTCTACTTCACCGGCATCGGCAGTATCGACCAGTCCTTGCTGGCCAGATTGGTCGAAGGCGGAGGTGCAGTCTCGCGGCGGAATATCGGGCTCATGCGCTGATCCTCGTGGGCATCAGCTGTGCCTGATACGTCTGAATATGCCGCCACGGCGGGGCTGCGGCTCGGTGGCGGGTTCCGCCGCGTCCGGTGTCGCGGCCGCGGCGCCGGGTTCGGCGGGCTCCTCGCCTCCGGGCTCGGCGGCGTTGCCTCCGGGCCCGGAGGCGCCGGCAGGCGCAGTCTTCCGGCCCGAGGCCGCGGCCCCAACGGACCTCACTCTCGATCGCGCCGAGGCTGCAGTCGGCTGCTCGGGTCCGGGGCCCTCGTCCGGACCTGCCGGCGGTTCGGCGTTCAGAACCAGAGCCAGGGCTTCGCGAAGTGCCTGCGCCTCGGCCTCTGCCTCTGAAGGCTCATCGCCCGAGTCGATCTTGAGTGGCTGACGCGCGGGCACCGACGGTTCTGGCTCGGCCGCGGCGTCGGCGCTCGAGACCTCCACTTCGGCCGCGGCGTCGGCTATCGAGACTTCCTTCATCGCCTCCGCCGCCGCCGCAGTTTCTGCGGCATCCGCCGCCTCGGCCAATGCGTCGGCTGCGGCTGCGGCAGAGAGCGAAGCCGCGGACTCCTCATCGGACTCGGCCGTGGACCCATCCGCGGCTTCGGCGAGCACGGCAGCTTCCGCCTCGGCCTCGGCGGCATCGAAGTCCCGATCGCCGTCGACGATGTAGGTCGGTCGGGTCCCGCGGGCCGCTGCCGGAGATGCGTGCAACGAGGAGGACGCCACGGCTTCGGCCGCCTCGAACGAATCGTTGGCCTCGTCGTCGAGGTTGGTGACCTCGTTGTCGAAATGCGCTGCGCTGCTCTCGGCGGCGTCCAACTCCAGAGCTTCGGAGACCAGGGCCAGCCTGAGAGCGACGCTCTCGTCGGGGTCGGTGGCTTCAACGGCGCCGAGGAGATCGGCCTGCCGCCCGCGCTGATGATCGGCTGAGGGCGCCGCGCGGCGCGGCTTGGCCGGGAGCAGTGTGGACTCGTCTACGGCGTCGACCGCCTCGATCGCGGCCGCCATCTCGGCCTCGGAGAACTCGTCGCCGGGCGATGCCTTCAGGTCCGCGGGCTCGAAGTACCGTCGCCCGATCGGCATGGCGTGGTGGGCTTGGTGGCGAGCCTTCACCGGTTCGCGGGCCGCGGCGGCGGCAGCGGCAGCAGCAGCGAGACGGCCGGCCTTGCGCCGTTCGCGCAGAGGTTCCGCGGGCATCGGCTGCATCTGGTCGGGCCGGGTTCGGCCGCGCGACGTGGTGGCTCCTGTCTTGCGGGGGCTCTTGCCCTGGGAAGCCTCCTCCCTGGAGTCTCCGGCCTCGGCCGCGCGGCGGTGGCTCAGGGCTTCCAGGCGTTCGGCGCCGAGCATCTGCTGGACAATGGGGTCATCGACCACCTTCGGGCCGGCGTGGGTCAGGGTGTCGATGATGCGGCGGGCGGCGATGCTGTCTGGGTCGATGCCGAGGGCTTGTGCGGCGAACTCCCGGGCCTTCTTCTCGTCGCCACGCTCCAGCGCCACGCGCGCCAAGCCGGCGACCGCGATCGCGTTTTGGGAGTCGAGTTCGATGAGCTGCCAGTACGTTCGCTCGGCCTGGTCGAGCGAGCCGTCCGCCAGCGCTTTGTCGGCCTGCAGCAACAGCTCGAACATCAGGTCGCCTCGCGGGTGGACTTCAAGAAACGGGATTCTGCTCTATCTCGCGCTCCAATATCGCCTGTCTTGCCAGATCGAGCAGGATGGCCCTGTCGTTGAGCGCCGGCTCGGCCACGACGCGTTCGGTCAGGCCGTCCAGGATCTCGCCGAGAAGCCGGCCCTGAGGGAGTCCGAGCTCGCGCATGAGGTCGGCGCCATCGATCGCCAGTTGGCTGCGACCCAGGACGACGTTCGCGGCCAGCTCGGCCTCGATGCGGGCCGCGAGTTCGGCCAGGCGGCCCGCGTCGGGCGGAAGGCCACTGCCTACGTTGTCCGCCGCCCGTAGCGCCAGCAGGTCCTCGATGCAGCCAGGGCCGACGTTGCGGATGAAGCGGCGTACCGCAGCGTCGCCCCAGCCCGGCTCGTACGCGAACATGTGGTGGCGCACGAGATGAGCCACTCGCTCCTGGAGGGCACGTGGCGCGTGCAGGGCCGCCAGGTAGTCGCGCGCCATCTCCGCCCCGACCGATTCGTGGCCGTGGAACGGCCCGGTGTCGAGGGTGTCGGGCTTGCCGACGTCGTGGAGCAGCGCCGCCAGGCGCACGACTTCGCGATTGGGCGCGGCGTCGACGGTGCGGAGGGTGTGATCCCACAGGTCCTCGCCGGGGATCTTGTTCTGGGACAGACCTCGCTGGCGAGCCAGGTTCGGGGCAATCACCGCCAGCAGCCCGGAGTCGGCCATGAGCTTGAGGCCGATGGACGGCTTCCGGGCCGAGAGGAGCTTGAGCAGCTCGGAGCAGACGCGCTCACCGGAGAGGTGGCGGGCGAGATCGGCGTTGCGGCCGATCGCGGCGAACGTCTCGGCCTCGATCGAGAACTCGAGTTTGGCCGCCAGCCTGACCGCTCGGACCATGCGCAGGGCGTCCTCGCCGAAGCGGCGGTCCGGGTCTCCGACCGCCCGCAGGAGACGGCGCCCCAGATCGTCGCGCCCGCCGTGCGGATCGACGAAGCCGGGCTCCGCGCCTGCCGGCGAGCCCCATGCCATAGCGTTCACGGTGAAGTCGCGCCGGGCCAGATCCTCCTCGATCGACTCGCCGAATTCGACCGCGTCGGGATGCCGGAAGTCCGAATACGTGGCGTCGCGCCGGAAGGCCGTGATCTCGTACTGAACCCCGACCTTCCGGACCACGACCGTCCCGAATCGGTTCTCGTAGACGGCGTGGGGAAACAGGGCCACGACCCGATCCGGCGGAGCGTCGGTCGCGAGGTCCCAATCCGCCGGCTCGCGGCCCAGCAGCGTGTCGCGCAGGCAGCCGCCCACGACGTAAGCGGCATGTCCGGCGCTCTGGAGAGTGTCCATGAGGCTGCCGACGGGCGGCGGGAGTGGGAGCTCGGATCCGCCGAAAGGCGCCGCGGATTCGCCCGACCCCGGCGCGCCCGACCCCGGCCCGCCCGGGCCTCGCTCAGTTGCCAAGGAACAAGTACGAGCGCCAGCTTTCGTTGCGGTCGTCGCGCAGGTACGGGGTGAACACCGAGTACACGTCGCAGCGCGGCTCGACCGGCTTGCGTGCCAGCCGGAGCTTCGCCTCTTCGAGCAACTTCCCGCCCTTGCGGTGGTTGCAGCCCTTGCAGGCGGTCACGAGGTTGTCCCAGGTGTGGGTGCCGCCGCGGTGTCGCGGCAAGACGTGGTCGAGCGTCAGGTCGCCGCTCTGGCGGCCGCAGTACTGGCAGGTGTAGCCGTCGCGCAGGAAGATTTCGCGCCGAGTGAGCTTCACTCGGGGGCGCGGCCGGCGGATCTGGTGCTGAAGCCGGATGACGGCGGGCGCAGGGTAATCCGCCCGCGGCGTCCGGATCATCTGGTGGTCGTACTCGAGCACTTCGGCTCGCTCGCCGAACACCAGCCGGAANNTTGCACACGTTCAGTGGCTCATAGTTCTGATTGAGCACCAGGACCACGCCATCCATGGGCGCATCGTAGCAGAGGATGAACACGTATCCGGCCCGGCGGCTCCGCCACGAGCGTGCACTGGCCCGCAAAATGGAAAGGCCCCGTCAGACGGGGCCTTTCCGCTGTTAGGGAGTCTGGCTCATGGGATCGGCACCAGGTGAACCGGGTTGCCATTCACGTTGACCGACCAGGTCGTGGTGTCGTTGCCGGCAGTGACGTTGTACTGCACTTGCCACCAGCCGCCCTGCCACAGACACGGTTGGTCAGACGTGGTCCCACAAGTGTCGGGTTGACCGTAAGTGGTCAAGAGTGGAACTGTGATCTCGATCCAGGTGTTGTTGAAGCTGCTGCCATTTGCAGACGTCGCGACCGTGATCCTGTCGCGGCCGGATGCCGAGCAGGCGTCGGACTTGCCCGCGATGCAGTTGCCCGGGCTCACCTTTATGCCGCTCGCATTGTAGTTGTAGGTGGAGTAGCTGAAGTTGGGGATGACGCGTTGGGTCCCGGCGGGCCCGTCCGGGCCCAAGATCTGGATGTAGCCGGCCGTGGAGTCGCCGACGTCGAATAGGTCGATGGTCAAGGTCTTGCCTGCGCCTGTCTGCTGGTCGACTTTGGCCATGTAGAACTGCTGGAGAACACCGGTCGCCATCAGGTTGTTGTAGACGGCCATCTTGTCGTAGCCGTAGACCGCTACCGAGCCGCCGCCGGTGGCCATGATGCCGAACATGTTCTCGGCGTTGGTGTTCGCATTGATGGTGGCGTCACTGGTGTTGGTTGTTGTGACCTCGACTTCATACGTTCCGGCTCCAAGGCTGGAGGCAAGCGTGTACCACTTGTCGTGGTAGGCGTCGCAGCCGGAGGTCGCACCGCCCGGGTTGCCCCCGTTGGCCGGGTCATACCCCTTCTGATTCTCGAACGTGGACCCCGAGGCGTCCCCCGTGGGAGTCCAGCCACCTGGATTGAGTGGGACGTTGTGGGTATCCAGGACTGAGTAGTACGTGGAGACCGGCGTGCCTGCGGTGCCGATCCAGTGGTCGCCGGTTCCCCAGGAGCCGCCGTGGCCGTTGCTGCCCATCGCGCAGAATCCCGGATCGAAGATCTGGATGCTGCCGCCGGCCGGTAGGTTTACCGTGTAGAAGTACCCCTTATACCCGTTTTGCCCTGTCGGAGGCGCGGAGTACAAGACGTTGTTCGTCGGGCTACCGCCGGAGTTATTCGTCGGAAGGTAGGCATCGCCGTTGGACTCGTCGCCACCCCTCGTGATGACCGCGCCGAAGGCCCCCAGGCTGCCCAGCGAGGTACCGCCGCTCGTCCCCGCCGTAGTTATTCCGCTCTGGCCCGTGCCGGTTGTGTTGCACGTGGGAGCGGTGCCTGTGCTCAGGACGAAGCAACCGACACCCATGTATGCCAACGGGCTGCCCATCGGCACCGGCAGGATGTACGCAGCGCGAGCCGATCGCGTCACCGTCCACTGATTGATGCCAAAGAGCCTCACGAAGAACGTCTGGACCGGTGCGGTGATGGTTACGTCCAGTTGGCGATTGTCTGCCGGGTTCGCAGCAACCAGGACGGTAAACCCGTTTCCGCCGGTATAGCCATTGGAGGTGGCAATGGCGTCTGCTCGGTCGGTGGCGACGCTCAAGTTGCCCGGCATGTAGACCACGCCGGCCATCGCGGCGGCGTCGGCCGCCCGCTGGACCTGGAGGGCATTCCGCCACGCGTAGGTCACGTCGATAGCGATGCCGACGAGACCGATGAGAGCGGTGAGCATGAGGGCGAAGATGACAATGATCTGGCCCGCCTCTTTGAGGCCGACGTCAATCGGATCCAGCCCTTCGACTATGGGGATGCGGATCTTGGGTAGGCTCATGGCGTCGGGGGCTCCATTGCCATTATGGTTTGGTCGGCCATGGTGATTTGACCGCTACTAAAGGCGGTCAAGATGCCTCCGAGAGGCGTTATGAACTTGTACGTGTAGGTGATCTTGACGCCGATCGATTGCGCAGTGCCGCCACCGGTGCGGGTCCAGGTATTCCAGGTACCGCCGACTTGGGGCTTGAAGTCCAGGTACTGTGCTGGAGACGAACCGGGGATCTGGGGACCAGTGTGGGCGGGTGCCGGGATCCACGTGTTCACCGATGCCGTCATCGCGCCGGTCGTCGAGTTGGCCAGGAATATCTCGATCTTCTGAACCTGCGAAATGTTCACAGGCGACCCGGGCGAGATCAGGACTCCCTCAACCGCCGCGATGATCTGCGGATCGACGTTGTCCGAGGCTGTGGACTCCAATTTGGTTCCATCGCGGTTGACGCCATCGACGAGCTCGGAGCCTACTCTCGCACCCTGGCGTGTCGCAGTCACTATCGAAGTGTTGTGGTTGATGGCGAAGCCCATCTCCACCATGCCCAAGACCAGGAACATGATCACGGGCAGGATGATCGCGAACTCAACGAGCGATTGGCCGCGCTTGGAGCGAAACCGGCGCAACAGCGTCATTGGATAGGCTCCAGTCGGCTGGTGCTGGTCTGGACGAAGGTAGGTGGCGTTGTGCCCAGGCCAACCAGGTTCGGCAACGGAGTGATCCAGGCGTACTGGTAGGTGACCGTCACGCCGATCCACTGGACACCGCCGCAGACGCTGGTGTCCACCGTGTTGCATCGACTGGTCTCCGGGTAGCCCTTGGTGCCGGAGAGCGAGTAGGGAATCGTGACGGAGTTCAGCGTCCAGGTACCGGTGCGGGTATATGTGTCGCTACCCAGGTTCGCGCCGAGCAAGTTCGTCTTGAAGATCACGACGGACTGGATCTCTTGTTTGTTGATCGGCGCTGCCATGTCCTTCTCGACGAGCTGAAGGATGAAGAAGTCCGCATTGGTGGTCTGGCCCAGCTCGGACGCGTACTGGACGGCATCCTGAGCGGTATCGGTCACGCCGACCTTGACGACCAGCAGGAACGAGAACTCCGCGATGGCCACGATCAGGGTCATGAAGATCGGGATGATGAACGCGAACTCCACAAGCGCCTGGCCGCGCGAGCGGCGGCGTCTCGTCGTGTTCCGGCGTGATCTCATCTCGGCTCCCGTGCTCCCCGTGCTCCTGCGACCTGATGCGAGGTGATAGAGACTAATGGGTGCTCCTTGCAGACACCATAACCAACTCGGGGCCGACATGCCAAGTCGGGGCTGAATCGGTGCCGCAGGGCCCCGTCGGTACCAATTGCTTGTCCGACGTCGCACAACGTCCTGGTTCGGACGGCCCCAAGGGGTAGTTGCGCTTTGATTCAGGGCTGGCGCCGCCCGATTTCGCGACGCAGCTCCCAGGCGGCGAGGCGGTATCCGCCGGCCGGATCGGTAATGAGGTGATGTGGCTCGTTGGGGTCGACTTCAAGCTTCTGACGCAGCCGTCGAACGGTAACCCACACGTAGGCCGGGTCGACGGCCTCTGAGTCGGCCCAGACCTTGTGCAGCAGCTGATCCGTGGATACGGCCTTCGGCATGCCGGCGGCAAGTGTCGCAAGGAAGCGGGATTCGGTAGGTGACAGGGATACGTGGCGGCCGCGCACGATCGCGTCCCGCTTGCGTGGGATGAGCGTGACGTCACCCAGCGACAGCTCCTCGACCGGGATCTGATCCTGCAGCCGGCGCAAGACCCGTCGAATTCGGGCCAGCAGCTCGACGTAGTCGTAGGGTTTGGTGACGTAGTCCTCGGCGAAATGGGCGATGAGGTCCGCCTTGCTGTCGGCCGCCACGACCGCGGACAGCACCAGGATCGGGATGTCCGCGCGGCTCTTGATGCGAGCGGCCAGAGTCTGGCCATCCATCTCGGGCATCATCAGGTCGATGATCGCGAGATCCGGCCAGGCCTGGTCCAGGCGTTCGAGGGCTTCGCTTCCGCTGGCGGCCCGCGTCACCTCGAAGCCGTCGCGGGTCAGCCGATCGGCCAGGGCATCGAGATGGGTCGAGTCGTCGTCGACGAGGAGCAATCGAGCCTCACTCATTGCCTCGCATCATATGCCGTCTGCCGAGCCCGAATCATCACCTCGTCGAGCATCGGCGGGGTGAGGCGGCCGGTGAAGGTGTTCTGCTGGCTGGGGTGGTATGAGCCCAGGAGCACGTAAGGTCCGACCCGGGCTTCCGCGAGGTGGCCGAAGACGGGCCTGGCCGAAGCCCGGAAGCCGCGGTCGCCGATGGCTCGCAGCGCCCCGTCCCAGGCGAACGACCCGAGCGCGACGACGACTCGGACGTTCGTCAGGATCTCGATTTCGCGAACGACATACGGGAGGCAGGCAGCCCTCTCGTGTGGCGTCGGCTTGTTGTCCGGAGGCGCGCAGCGCACCACGGCGGTGATGTAGGCGCCGCTCAGCGCCAGGCCATCTTCCGCAGTTATCGACGTGGGCTGGTTGGCGAACCCGGTCCGGTGCAGCGATGCAAACAGGAAGTCACCCGATCTGTCCCCGGTGAACAGCCGCCCGGTCCGGTTGCCGCCGTGCGCCGCCGGGGCCAGACCGACTATCAGGACGCTCGCCTGCGGGTCTCCGAATCCGGGCAACGGCCGGGCCCAGTAGCGCTCGCCAACGAACCGCGCGGGCGGTTTGGCGGCCGATTCCTCGCGCCACTGCACGAGTCGGGGGCAGAGGCGACACGCAGATACCTCGTCTTCGAGTTCGGTCAGGCTGTTGGGTTGCACCTCGACACTCTAGTCGGGCTGCTCCACTCGTGGCAGGGCCGCGGTCGGCGTCGCGGTCGGCGCCAGCGTCGGCGTGCTCGAGCCACCCGCCGGATCGAGCCAGCGCCACAGCCACCGGTCTACCCAGCCGCGGCTCTCCGCGGCGCGCCAGACGAAGAACGCCACGATCGAGCCGCTGGAGTTGAGGATCACGTCGTCGATGTCGGTCACTCGGTAGGTGAAGCCTTCTATTAGGGAGCCGGTCAGTTGGGCAAGCTCGATCGCGGCGGCGAAGACGACGGCCACCAGAGCGAAGCGCCGCCAGCTGCGCAAGCTCGGCCACAGCGCCGGCCCGTAGATCGCGAGGGGCAGCAGGGCCACGGCGTTCCCGAAGAGCTCCTTGATCCCGTAGAGGATCAGAATCCGCGAGCCGTGGTCGACCTTGGGGTTGAGGTCCGCCAGCTGCGAGTAGATCGTGGCGAACGGAATGATGTTGTCCTGGCTGAAGCCGCGCGTGTGGCGGTAGAACTCCTGCCCGCCGATAGGAATCGGGAAGATCGTCAGCGCGATCACCAGGTCGATGTGGATCAGCGCCAGCAGCAGCATCAGCGTTCGACGCCGATCCGTGCCTCGGCGCCAGATCAGCACGGCGATCGGAATTGCCGGAAGCAGCGCCCAGAAGCCCGGGATGAGGACAAGGCCTTCGTCGGTGAACGAGAACAAGAGTGCCCCTCCTTGGCGAGTTGACCCAGGATGCCACGGCCGTCCGGCGTTGCGGGCGGCCCTTCCGGCCCATTTGGCGCTCTCCGGCCTAGCTGCGGTTTCGGTCCGGTACAGCTTGCGCAATCTTGGCGCGAGGCCCCGGCGGTTCGGCGCACGGTCCGCCCGGCGGCTGCCGGGCTGAGGTCCGGGGTGGCGCGGGTATAATCCCAGGGCGCATAGATGGTCGCTGTCGCAAGGGCAGCGAGTAGATCTCCCCGCCTGAGCCAAGGATTGGACCCCGCCAATGACCGCCGAGACCTCCACCTGGGCCACNNGGCGGCGTCATCATGGACGTCGTTACCCCAGAGCACGCCAGGATCGCCGAAGACGCGGGCGCCTGTGCGGTGATGGCACTCGAGCGCGTGCCGTCGGACATTCGGGCGGCCGGTGGCGTGGCCCGAATGAGCGATCCTGAAATGATCGAAGGGATCATGAAGGCGGTCAGCATCCCGGTCATGGCCAAGGCGCGGATCGGGCACTTCGTCGAGGCCCAGGTTCTCGAGGCTCTGGGCGTCGATTACATAGATGAATCAGAAGTCCTGACGCCGGCCGACGAGGTCAACCACATCGACAAGCACCAGTTCAAGGTGCCGTTCGTGTGCGGCTGCCGGAATCTCGGCGAGGCTTTGCGCCGTATCAACGAAGGCGCGGCCATGATCAGGACGAAGGGTGAGGCCGGCACGGGCGACATCGTCGAAGCCGTGCGGCACATCCGGACCCTGATGTCCGACATCCGCCGGCTGCAGTCGATGCGCGAGGATGAGCTTTTCGTCGCGGCCAAGGAGATGGACGCTCCCTACGAGCTGGTCAAGCAGGTCGCGGCCGAAGGCAAGCTGCCGGTCGTCAACTTCGTGGCCGGTGGAATTGCCATTCCCGCGGACGCGGCTCTGGCCATGCAGCTCGGGGCGGAGGGCGTCTTCGTCGGTTCCGGCATCTTCAAAAGCGAGAATCCGGCCAGGACGGCCGAAGCGATCGTCCAGGCCACGCTCCACTTCGACAACCCCAAGATCATTGCCGAAGTTTCCAAGGGTCTGGGCAGCCCGATGCGAGGCATCGCCGCGGCATCGGTCCCGGAAGTGGAACGGCTGGCAGTCCGAGGCTGGTAAACCCGCGAGGGACGTGCGGCTGAGTGAGGCCGACACGAACCCGGAGCGCATTGTGAAGATTGGCGTACTGGCGCTTCACGGCGCCGTCATCGAGCACATCGAGATCCTCCGCAAGATCGGCGTCGAGCCGGTCACGGTCAGGCTGCCCGAGGATCTCAACGGCGTCGCCGGCTTGATCCTGCCCGGCGGCGAAAGCACGACCATGCGAAAGCTCGTGGCGCGCTGGAACCTGCGCGAGCCGATCATGGCCCTGGCCCGCTCCGGGGCTCCGATACTCGGCACCTGCGCCGGCATGATCGTCGTCGCCAAGGAGATAGCCGGCGGCGACGAGCCCGTGTTTCCGTTGCTCGATGTCACCGTTGAGCGGAACGCGTTCGGGCGTCAACTCGACTCGTTCGAAACCGAGTTGCCGATGCCGATCGTGGGTGACCGGCCGGTCCACGCGATCTTCATCCGAGCCCCCATAATCGAACGCGTGGGACCCGGTGTAGAGGTTCTTGCCACGCTGCCGGACGGACGCGTCGTCGCGGTACGGCAGCGGAATGTGATCGCCATCGCCTTCCACCCGGAGCTGGCGGGTGAAACCCGCATCCACCGGTTGATCGCCACGATGGCGGCCGAGTACTCCGATCCCGCCGAGGGAACCGTCCGGCAGGGCAGCGAGCCCTGGTCGATTGGGGAGGCTATGTGAGCGGTCGAGTCCGACTTGCGCGCCTGACCGATCTCGCGGCCCTCGGTGAGCTCTCCCGCCTCTGCCAGCAGGACAACGTCGACGCCCGCTCACTTGGGCTGCCGGTTATGGGTCGCCGCATCGGCGTCTTCAGCCTGTTCCGACTGCCGCTCGGTGCCTTCCGCCCCAACGACCTGCTCTTCGTCTACGAAGACGAGCGCCGCATCTCCGGCCTCCTTCGAGTCGAGCGCGACGCTTCGCGCGACGAATGGACGATCGTCGAGCTGGACGCCATCGGCGCGGGCGACTCGGGCGAGACGCGCTTCCGGCTGGTCCAGCACCTCCTCCGAGACGGAGCCAAGCGCGGCGCGATCCGATTCCACGTCGCCTGCTCCGACGGTCAGGGCAACCCTGAGCTGTTCATGCAGGCCGGCTTCGCGCGCTACGGCCAGGAGTTGCTGCTGTTCCGCGGCACGGACAAGCCCCTGCCGCAGCCCTGGTCCGACGAGCAGACGCGTGCAGCCGGCATCCGGCCCTGCCAGCCTCTTGACGCGCTTCCGCTGGCTCGTCTGTATTCGTCCGTGACGCCCCAGCCCGTGGCTCGTCTGGAGTCGTACCGGCTCGCCGATTGGGAGCGCCAGGGCGCGAATACGCTCATCCCGCGCTCCAGTCTGGCTCCTATCCTGCGCTTCGCGGAGATGGAGTCCTACATCCAGCTCGATCCGAACGACGGGGCCGGCGGAGTCGCGGCCCTGCTGCAACTCGGCGTGGCGCGCGAGGAACAGCCACACTACCTCAAGGTCCTGGCCCGGCCCGACGTGGACGCATCGCCGCTCGTGGACTTCGGGTTGGGACTGCTGGCCGCACGCATCGGCCGGGGCGGCAGCTGCCCCGACAACGGCGTGCTCGCTCCCGTGAGAACCTACGAATCGCCGATCAACCGCCGCCTTGAAGAGGCCGGGTTCGCCGGCCTGGACACGGTGACACTCCTGATGAAGGAAGCCGTCGTACGAGTCGCCGAACCGGCGCTCGTTCCGGCGGTGCGGTAGTCGCATATGGCAGGAGAAGACGTGACTGATCAGGGCGCGACACCCCATCGGCGTGAATTGATCGACGACCTCGGTTTGCTCCTGCGCGCTCTGCCGCCGGACATCCTCGAGGCCGTCCGCAATATCGCCGACCCGTCGCAGCTGATCGAAATCGTGATGGACCTGGGGCGCAAGCCGGAGGCCCGCTTCACCGAGGGCGAAATCACGCTGCTCGAGCGCGAGGTCGGCGAGGCCGACATCAAGTACGTCGTCGACCATATCGGCACGTTCGGAGACGACAACCGAGCCGGTATCGAGCGGACCCTCCATCGCATCAGCGCCATCCGGAATCGCACCGGCAAGATCGTGGGTCTGACCCTGCGCATCGGCCGAGCGGTTTACGGCACGATCGAGATCATCAACGACTTCGTCGAATCGGGTAAGTCGATCCTGATCATGGGCCGGCCNNATGCTGCGCGAGGCGGCCCGCGTTCTGGCGGATGACCAGGGCAAGCGCGTCGTGGTTGTCGACACGAGCAACGAGATCGCCGGCGACGGCGACATTCCGCATCCAGCAATCGGGCGGGCGCGCCGGATGCAGGTCAAGACGCCGTCGGTCCAGCACGAGGTCATGATCGAGGCGGTCGAGAACCACATGCCCGAAGTGATCGTCATCGACGAGATCGGGACCGAGTTGGAAGCCCAGGCGGCCCGAACGATCGCCGAACGCGGCGTCCAGCTGATCGGCACCGCCCACGGNNCTCGACAACCTGATGCTCAACCCCACGCTGACGGACCTGATCGGCGGCATTCAGACCGTCACCCTCGGCGACGAGGAAGCGCGGCGCCGCCGCTCGCAGAAGAGTGTTCTGGAGCGCAAGGCCCCGCCCACCTTCGACGTCATCGTCGAAATTCTCGACCGCGAGAAAGTGACCGTCCACTCGGACGTGGCCGAAACCGTGGACGCGATGCTGCGCGGCGATCCGACATCGGCGGAGTTGCGCTGGCGCGACGAAGCCGGCGTGCATCGCTCGCAGTCGCGGCCCAAGCCGTCGCCGCGCGAGGCACTCACCAGCGATCGTTTCGGCAGCGACCGCTTTGCGGGACTCGTGGGTGCCGGATCGGGCTGGCGCACCGAACCGGGTTGGCGGGGCTCGGGCTCCTACCACGCCCCGGCCGACTGGCGCGAAAACGCCGCCCCCGGGATGCGGCCCGGCTACCGGCCCGGCGTCGGCGGCGGCTGGCGTGCGCCGGCGCGAGGGGCTCGTGAAGTCCGTGACGGCACCAGGCACAGTCGGGGCGATGCCGGTGGCAACGGCGCCGGCGGATCCGGTGCTGCCGGCGGAGCGGCGGGCTCCGGAGGGCCTGGCGGGGCTGCCGGCTGGGCGGGACCGGGCTCGGGGACACTGCCGGGGGAGAGTTTCGCGTCCCCGCCACGTGTCGCGGGTGACGGGCGCGACGCCGCGTTCGGCGGCGCGGAGTTCGCCGACCGCGGCCCGATCGAGCGTCCGCCCCTGCCCGTTCCGGAGCCCCGGGCCCGAGAGATGCGCGAGCTGGAGCGCCAGCGGGCGTGGGCACAACAGGCCACTCGAGCCCTGAACGACTATCGGGCCGACGAGGTCGAGGAAGAAGAGGATGAGGAGCCGGCCGCGACCACGGTGCGCGGCGCCGTGGCGGCACGCCCCGCCCTCGGTGCCCGAGCCGGCGCCGCCGAGGCCGGCGAGGTCGAACGCGAGGACATCGACGACGAGATCGGCGAGGACGATGAAGCGTTGGCCGACCTCGCCCGTATGCGCGCCGCACCCGAAGGCGGGGCGCAGGACGGCAGCGCGTCCGCACGCATTCGCGAGACGCACCAGCTCCTGCCGACACTCCGCGTCCTGCCGCACGGCATCAGCCGCAAACGGCTCGAGCAGGCGATCAAGGAATTGCAGCTGCCGGTCATCATCGCCCGCGACCCGGACGAAGCCGACGTGGTCATGACGCTCAAGAGCGAATACCGGCAGAAGACGACCGGCCTGCGCGAAGCCGAGGATCGCGGGTTGCCGATTTACGTTCTCAAGAGCAACACGATCGTCCAGATGGAAGCGAGCCTGACGTCGATCTTCTCGCTCGAGGTGGACCCGCGCGAGGCCGCCCTGCGCGAAACCGAAGAAGCGATCGGCCTGGTCATCCGCGGCGTGGAGCCGGTCGAGCTGTCGCCGCAGAATGCCTACATCCGCCGCCTGCAACACCAGATGGCCGAGCGCGCCAACCTGGTCTCGCGTTCGCGCGGCCGCGAGCCATACCGCCGGGTGCGCCTCTACCCGTAGTCGGTGGCGCGGGTCAGATCGGCGCGGCGATCACGACGCCCGAGAAGGCTGTGAACCTGAACTCCTCGACCATCGTCCCCTTGGTCGGGCCGTTGGCGGAGGTTCCTTGATACGAGCCGTCCTCTTCAAGAACCGATGGCGCTCCGTCGTCGGTAGTCCAGACGGTGAGGGTGAACTGTCCGGTTTGGAAGCTGGGTGGCCCGAGGTTCTTGAGCGTGGCCGCCGTCAGGGCGGTGGTGTCGATCAGTTCGAGGCGATGAAGTTCGACGCCGTATTTGGACTCAACGCCCTTGTCGACGAACCGCATCGTCGGCGTCAGCGGTGACTCGGCCGAACTGACACTAGACGCGGACCGCGCGGACTTGGTCCACGAACCGCCGTTGTCACTCACGTAGGAAGTCTGGCCGACATCGACCGTGTCCTTCGTCGTGACCGCGCCGTTCGCCGTGGTCCGGTAGCTGATCGCGTCGGAGTCTCCATCACTCGACATCGAGCCGCTCATCGTGACTTTCACCGGGACACTGCCGGCCGTGCCGCTAATCGACATCCATACCTTGGCCCTGACCTGGGAGTGTTGGCTAATGAATGCCATCAGTTTGGCGCTGATCGGCGACGTCGTGGGCGATGCTCCAGGGGCCAGCGAAGCGCCCGGACCGGCCGACCCGCCGGCCGTCGGTGCGGAGGCTGCCGGCGACGATCGCGCGCCGACCAGGCCGCCGATGTCGCCCGAAAGGTCCACGTTCCAGTGCATGCCGGCCGCGCTTGCGATGAGGGCGGCGCCGGTGACCCAAAGGGCGGCCTCGGCTGCAAATGCGGTGAAGCTTCCGAGCTTGCTCATCGGGTGTACTCGACGGTCGAGAGGATCTGGTCGGTGAGGTTGTCGACGGCCTGGGTGACCGTGCGAGGCCCGCCGACCATGAGGAAGTAGCCTAAGGTCTCGTGGATGCTCGTGACCATGACGGCATAGAGTCCGGTCTTGACGTCGCCCGCAGATGCCCGTTCGGCTGGCTCGAACGCCAAAGATGTCGCGTGCGAATCGCCGACTCCGAATTGAATGGCGCTTGCCGCTGCGCCCGTGAATTGGTCTAGGGAAAGCGGCCCTACGTCCATTTGCGAGTAGCCCATGATTTCGCGCTCAGACCTGAGCGAATAGTAGGTAGACGTCTTGTTGCTCGTGGGATCCTTGGTCCAGCCCGGTGGGACGGCAAAGGCGATCCCGACCGGCTTGTCCTCTATCCACTGCCAGGGCTTGTCCGGCGCCGCGATCTCCACGGGCGAGGAGTACGTGAACATCACGTCCAGATCGGCCGAGACAGACTCCTGGACGCCACCGAGAGTCACCAGCCAGCTCATCGATGCCCCGAAACCGAGGACCTTGCCGCTCGCGTCGGCCCAGATTCGGAGGGTCGTGGACTCCCGATCGAATGTCCACGTGTCGATGCCCAGCGCGGGCGCCACATCCACCACGTCGGCGCCGGTCGGTATCTTGTGAGCGCTGACTCCGTCAACGGTGCTCGTACCGAGATCCAGGGTCGTGTCGGCGGCGGCCAGCACCTCAGCGAGGCTCGCCCCTTTGGGTTCGGCGCCCCGGTCGATCCAGAGCGTGCCGTCGGGGCTGGAGTAGCGGCGGCCATCGACCAGAATCTCGTGCACCGTCAGCTGAGCAGAGCCTTCCTCGTCTATGTCGATCTGGCTGTTCTTGCCGTCCAGGCTGACCGTCCCCGACAGCGGGAACGCATCGGAACCGATCTTCAACGTCCCTTTGAGCGGCCCGCTGAGCTGGCCAATCGACAACAGGCTCGTGGCCAGGATCTGGGACTTCGCGTAGTGAGTCGGAGCGGGCGTCGTCGAGGGTGCGGCGCCGTTCCCGCGGCAGCCCACGACGGCACTGCCGGCGATGACGCACAGGCAGATCGCCGCGCCGACTCGACGCGCTCCCGACGGCCCGTACCTCATCGCTTCCTCCGATGTTCCGTCTCGCCCTCGAAAGTGGGCAGGCCGAGCATACGATCTGATTCGGGTCGCGTGTTGGCCCGAGTGCACGTTCGGGTGCCGGGCGCCCGACGCAGCCGCGACGTCCACACCGGAACGCTGGGCTAGACTCAGGGGATGAACGTAGCTGGCGCCCGCTCGAGCGGAGCCCTGCCGGAGTTCCACGAAGGTTGGAGCCGGGTCGCTCCGACTACCCCGCTTCGGCCGGCCGACGCGACCGCCGGTATCGAAAAGGGGCACGCTTCAGGGTGCGCGGCCAAAGAAGAGTTGCGCTCCGGCACCGCCCCGTGGTCCGGCACCAACTCGATACATTCGTCGAGTGAACCGCGGCGCCTCGAATTGCGAATGAACCAATGAGAGACACAGTGGCAGCACCGCCGCCGCTGGTCGCTCCCGACGGGCCGTCGGAGGGACAAGCGGAGGCCGAACTGATGCGGCAGGTGGCCGCCGGCGAGATCGGCGGACTCGAAACNNATCACCACCGAGACCGGGCTGGCTGAAGACGTGGTTCAGGACTCGTTCCTGGGCCTGTGGCGCAATGCCTCCCGCTACGCCGAGGCCAAGGGCAGCGTCAGGGGCTGGCTGCTCGCGATCGTCCGCCACCGCGCCATCGACGCGATGCGCCGGCAGCGGAACGGCGTTGCGCTCGGCGACGAGTCGGACGGCGAACTTCTTCCCACGGCGCTCACCCTGCCCGACATCTG
>PMXR01000049.1 GCA_003171035.1 Chloroflexota bacterium | reverse complement strand
AGGAACTGCGGATCATCCTCAAGTCCGACGTTTCCGGTTCGTTGGGTGCGATCACTCACGCCTTGCAGCAGCTCTCCACGGATGAAGTTCGGATCAACGTGCTGCACGAGGCCGCCGGCGATGTCACCGACAACGACATCATGCTGGCCGCGGCGTCGGACGCGATCGTCGTGGCGTTCAACACGAAGGTCACCGATACGGCCCGGCGCGCCGCCGAGTCCGAGAAGGTCGACGTCCGCCAGTACGACATCATCTACAAGCTCACGGACGACATCACGGCCGCGCTCCGCGGCATGCTCGAGCCGGTCGAAGTCGAGACCATCGAAGGCCGAGCCGAAGTCCGGAAGCTCTTCAGGGTCGGCAAGGTGGCCGTCATCGCCGGTTGCTATGTTACGGACGGTCGAATCGTCCGCGGTGGCAACGCTCGCGTCTGGCGCGGCGGGAAGATCATCAACACGGACCGCATCGAGGGACTTCGCCGCCTCAAGGACGACGTCCGCGAAGTCGCGACAAACTTCGAGTGCGGCATCAGCCTGGCCGGAACCAACGACCTGATCGAAGGCGACGTCATCGAATGCTTCACCCAGCAGATGGTGAGCCGGGCGGCCGGTTGAGCCGGAGCAACTCGACTCGATGACACAGCGAACCCAGAGGATCGACGAGCTCCTGCGCCAGGAAATCGGTCGCGCGTTGGAGCGCGAGATCACGGACCCGCGGATTGGATTCGTCACGGTCACAAAGGTCGAGACCGTGCCGGATCTGTCGCGTGCTCGCGTCTGGGTCAGCATCATCGGAACCCCCGACGAGCGCAAGAAGACGCTGGCCGCGCTCAAAGGTGCCATGCCATTCATCCGCCACGGCCTGGGCAAGAAGCTCACCCTGCGCCGGATACCCGAGTTCGACGTGCACCTCGATGACACGATGGAGCGCGGAACGCGAGTGCTGCAGATCATCAACGAGTTGAGCGCCGGCCAGACTCCCTCAGCCGCGGAGCCCGGCGCCGGAGAATCGCTGCCGACGCCGGTGGCGAGGTTCCATCACGACGGCGACACGGTCGAGGAAGTGGCGATGGATCCTTCTGCCGGGCTGCCGCAGAAACCACGCCCAAGGGCGTCGCGAAGCGGCGAGTTCCGGGGCGGATCGGGCAGGAACGCGGCCGGCGGAAAACCAAACTCACGACGGAGGTCGCGGTGAGCGACAAGGACGTTCGGGTCGACCTGACCGGCTTCGCCGCGACCGTGCCCGACGAGGTCATCGACCGGCTCCGTGCCGGCCGCCGCGTGCTCACGATCTGCCACGAGAACCCGGAGGCGGACGCGCTCGGATCGGCGCTGGCCGTGAGTCTGATCGTCGAAGCGGGTGGGGGAGTGGCTACGCCCGTTTGCGCCGATCCGATGCCGGAGATGTACAAGTTCATGCCCGGGATGGACCGGTTTCGACAGCAGCCCGATCCTGCGATGGAGTACGACCTGCTCGTCGTCGGCGACTGCGGCGAGCTAGAACGGATCGGGCCGGTATTCGAGTCCCACGCCGAGTTGTTCGCGCGAGTGCCGATCCTCGACATAGATCACCACCTCTCCAACCCGCGCTTCGGGGCCGTCGACTGGATCGACGCCAGGAGCTCCGCCACGTGCGAGATGGTCACGCTGCTGGCCTGGCGCATGGGCATCCCACTGACCACCGGCAACGGGATGATGGCCACGGCTCTGGCCGGCGGCCTGGTGATGGATACCGGCAACTTCCAGCACCCCAACGTGACACCGCGAACGCTTGTCGTCGCGGCGGCGCTGCGGGAAGCGGGCGCCGACTTCAGCGAGATCGCGCGGCGCTTGTACCGCTCAAAGCCGAACACGCAGCTGATCCTCTTCGGGAGAGTCCTGGCTCGCCTCGGCTCGGACCTTGAAGGCAAGCTGGTCTGGTCCACTCTCGAACTCGCGGACCTGGCGGTGAGCGGTGCCGCGTCGGCCGAGTCCGAAGGCCTGATCGATCTGATCGCCCAATCCGAGACCGCCGAGGCCGCGATCCTATTCAAGGAAGTGGACGGCAACGGGTCCACACGCGTCAGCGTGCGGACGCGGGACGGCGGCGTCGATGCCACGGTCCTGACCGGCACGTTCGGCGGCGGCGGACACGCCCGGGCGGCCGGCGCCACGGTCAATCTTCCGCTCGACAAGGCCCGCGTCGCCGTGCTGGCACGGGCGGCGTCGCTTGTGGCAGAGGTAGGGCGGTAGCGTGGCAAACGCCGCTCCCGGCATGGACGGGATACTGGTCGTCGCCAAGGAGCCGGGATTCACTTCCCACGACGTGGTCGCGCTCGTGCGGCGACTGACGGCCACGCGGCGGGCCGGCCACGGCGGGACGCTCGATCCGTTTGCCTCCGGCGTCTTGCCGGTCTTTCTGGGGCTGGGCACGCGGATCGTCGAGTACCACATGGCCGACGACAAGTCCTATCGGGCCACCGTCTGCTTCGGCTCCACGTCCGAGACCGACGACCGCGACGGTGAACTCGTGGCCGGCACCGGTCCGGTGCCTACGAAAGAGGCAGTGGAGGCGGCGCTCGCCGATTTCCGGGGCCCGATCCTGCAGCGTCCCCCGGACTACAGCGCTCTCAAGGTGGCCGGCCGGCGGGCATACGACCTGGCCCGGCAGGGAACACCGGCCGAACTCGCCCCGCGTGCGGTGGTCATCCGGCGGCTGGACCTGGTCGAATGGGACGATTCCGATCCGGCCCGACCCGCGGCCGTACTCGAGGTTGAGTGTGGAGCCGGCACGTACATTCGCTCGCTGGCCCGTGACCTCGGTGATCGGCTCGGGTGCGGGGCATACCTCGGCGCCCTGATCAGGAGCGCCAGCGGCCCGTTCGCATTGGCGGCCGCCCACTCGCTCGACGAGATACGTTCTGCGGCCGCCGTCGGCCCGGATGCGATGGCCGCGTTGCTGCTCCCGATCCACGCCGGCCTGGACGCGATTCCTGGGGCCACACTCACCGACACCGAAGTGATCGCCGTGGCGAAGGGCCAGCAGGTCAAGCCCACTGATCGCCCCAGCGTCGAACCCGGCGCCAGGGTCCGCTTCCTGGCCGAGGATGGAACACTGGTCGGCATCGGGTCGTGGAAGGGCGGACGGCTCGTTCCCGAGAAGATCTTCCTGGGGGCTCCCGCCAGCGCCGGAACGGGCCGCGAGCGCGGCGCCGGAGCCGGAACCGGTGGGGCCGGGGATGACACCGGCGACACCGGCGACACCAGCGGTGGTGCGGACCGCAACTCCGCGCATGCCGCTCTCGCCTCGGAACCACGGCTCCGCGTCGCGGATCCACGAAACAAGATGGCCGTGGTGCCGGGGATCGGCGCGCTCACGGCCGAACTCGGGCGGCTGTATCTGGCGGTCGGCGTCTTCGACGGGTTGCACCGCGGGCATCTCTACCTGCTCCGCGAACTGTGCCGGGCTGCCCGGCGAGCCGGAGCGCGGCCGGCAGTAATCACCTTCGACGCCCATCCCGAAGAGCTGATCGAGGGTCTCGCGCCGCCACTGCTGTGCGATCCGGACGAGCGTCTGGTGCGCCTTCAGGCGGCCGGCATCGAGGTCACGGTCGTCCAGCATTTCGACCACGCCCTGAGAATCACGCCATACGACGCGTTCGTCGCCTCGGTCCGCGAGCACATCGGCGTGGCCGGCTTCGTGATGACGCCCGACGCGGCCTTCGGCTTCGAGCGCGGCGGTACCCCGGAAGCCCTGGGCGCCCTCGGGGAGCGGGAAGGTTTCGCGGTCACGGTCGTGTCATCGTTCCTCTCGAACGGGGAGCAGGTGCGGAGTTCGGAAATACGCCGTCGCGTCACCGCCGGCGATCTGGCCGGCGCGAGGAGCCTGCTGGGTCGGTCGGTCGGCGTCACGGGCCGCCTGGGTGAACCCGCCCTGCCCGAGACCGGCGCCGGGTCCGGCCGCATGCCGGTTTCCTTCGACTTGCCCGTCTCGCTGCCGCCCGACGGCCGGTACGCAGTGGTGGTCGGTCCCGCCTGGGGGCCTCGGCTGCCGGCATTGCCCGCCTCCAGACCGAACGTTGCGTCGGTCGTCGACGGTGCCGTGTTGCTCGAAGACGGATCGGCCGGCGCTGCGGGTGATCGGATCCGCGTCGTCTTCAACGCGGCGGCTTCAGAGGCCTGACGGCCCAGCCGCACCTGACGGGCGCTGCCCAAGACCCGATCGGGCAAGATCATGCGCCGCGTTCTGAAGGCCCGGGCGCAGGGTCTGCCGGAGGGAGATGTGTCAACTCTGGAGGAGTAGGGGCCGGGCTCGACTGGCAAGGGCCTGCGAACCCTGCTACCATCCGCCAGGCATTTAGAGAGTTAGGAATACCCCAGTCACACAGAGCTAATCGGAGGATTGTGTGCCGCTCGCGCGGGAGACAAAGGACGAGGTCATCTCGGAGTACGCCGTCAAAGACGGCGATACGGGCTCAGCGGAAGTGCAGATCGCGCTCCTGACCGCAAGGATCAAGGAGCTCAATCAGCATCTGGCCGGCTTTCCGAAGGATAATCAGTCCCGCCGCGGCCTCCTCAA
>PMXR01000082.1 GCA_003171035.1 Chloroflexota bacterium | reverse complement strand
AGCGAGATCACGCGCGCCGTCCGTGACGCCGTCCGCTCGGACGCCGGCCTGCGCGACGTCTGGGTCGAGGGCGAGGTCGGCCGCGTCACCGTCTCTTCGGCAGGCCACTGCTACTTCACCCTCAAGGACGAGCGCAGCCAGCTGGCCTGCGTGTTCTTCCGCGACGACCGCCTGGCGTCCCCGTTCGAGGCGCGGACGGGGCTGCGTGTCGTCGTTCACGGCCGAATCGACCTGTTCGAGTCGCAGGGCGTCTACCAGCTGTACGTGGCCTCGGTCCAGCCCGCCGGGTTCGGGGATCTGGCGCTGCAGTTCGAGGCGCTAAAGGCCAGCCTCGCCGCACAGGGGCTCTTCGACTCCGCCCGCAAGCGGCCGCTGCCGTACCGGCCGGCGGTGATCGGCGTGGCCACGAGTGCCACCGGCGCCGTCTGGCACGACATCTGCCAGGTGATCGGACGGCGTTGGCCGCTGACGCGGCTTGTCCTGGCGCCGTGCCAGGTTCAGGGCGAGGGTTCGGCGGCGAGCGTGGTCGCGGCACTGGACCGACTGGCCCGCTGGGGCGACCAGTGCCGGGCCGAGGGGCGTCCCGACGACGCTCCCGCGGTCGTCATCCTGGCCCGCGGCGGTGGTTCGCTCGAGGACCTGTGGTCGTTCAACGATGAGCGCGTTGTCCGCGCCGTGGTGGCGCATCCCGTGCCGGTCGTCTGTGGCGTGGGCCATGAGGTGGACGTGACTCTGGCCGATTTCGCCGCCGACGTCCGGGCCCCGACTCCGTCCGCGGCCGCCGAGCTGGTGGTACCGGACCGAGCCGAAGTCGCGGCCGAGGTAGCGGCCATGTCGAGGCGAGCCCGCAGCCGGGCGGCGGCGGCGTTGCTCGCGGCGCGCGTCGAACTGGCGGCCGAGGGCCGGGCGCTCGAACGGTTGCGGCCGGAGGCCCAGCTCGCGCAGGCTCGCGAACGGGCCGGATACCTGCTCGACCGCGCCACGCGCTGCATCCGTGACGAAGTAGGCCGGCGGCGGAGCCTGGATGGCAGGCTGGCCTCGCGCCTCGCGCCGGCCGTGGAGACGAGACTTGCGGCCGCTCGGATGGCCCTCGCCGGGAGCCACGCAGCGCTGGGGGCGCTGGCACCGCAGGCCACTCTGGATCGTGGCTATGCCATCGTTCGTCGCGCCGACGACGGAACCGTGGTTCGCGACCCGGTTCAGGCCCCGGACGGTGCGCTGCTGGCGGTCAGAGTGGCGCGCGGGGAACTCGTCGCCCGCGTCGAGGACCGCGCACCGGAAGGGCTGCGACCGTGATCGTCAACGTGGCGATCGGCGTCGGGTTCGTGGCTCTGGCCGTGGTCATTTTCGTAGCGGCCGTCCGGCTTGGTATCCTCGTCGGACTACGATTGGATCGGGCGCTAGAGGCACGAGCCGCGAGCATTGGCGACGCGGAGACCGCCGCACCCGATCGCGGCGTTTCGGCGCCGCTGAATTCGATCGAACACGGCCGCCGGGGCCGGGGAGGAGTACCGCGGTGAGTGACAAGCAGGCCGTCGTGACCCCGGCCGGAACGTCGGCGGCCGAGGCTTCGGCGACCGAGATTACGGGGATGTCGTTTGACGTTGCCGTGCTCGAGTTGCAGCGGGCCGTTGTCGAATTGGAGCAAGGCGGCCTGCCGCTGGAGCAATCAATCGAGCTCTACGAGCGTGCGGACGCGCTCTACCAGCGCTGCGAGGCCCTGCTGGGTGAGGCCGAACTCCGGGTCCAGAAGCTCCTGGAGCGGTCGGCCGGCACCCTGGAAGTGGCCGAGATTCGTCCCGCCGACGCCGCGGAGCAACAGTAGCGGCGCCGCGACTCATGCCGCGAGCCGTCTCGTTCCGGCAGGCCGAGTCTGCGCAAGAGCGCTAGACTGCCCGCCAGACCAATCGCGTACCGAGCGGGTGGGGGATCCGCCGAGGAGCAAATGAAGTTGGCAATCCTGCCCACGTTGCAGAGCCCGAGCGATCTGCGCGGCCTGAGTGACGCACAACTCGACTCACTGGCTGCCGAGATCCGCGAGTGCATCATCTCGACGGTCGCCAAGACCGGCGGCCACCTCGGCTCCTCGCTTGGTGTGGTGGAAGTGACGCTGGCTCTTCACCGCGTCCTCGAGTCGCCGCGAGACCGGATCGTCTGGGATACGGGCCATCAGGCCTACGCCCACAAGCTCCTCACCGGCCGCTATCCCAGCTTCGGGACTCTCCGCCAGCTCGGCGGCTTGGGCGGGTTCCCGCGCCGCGTGGAGTCGGAGCACGACGTATTCGACGGCGGTCATGCCGGCACGGGCCTGTCGATCGCCCAGGGCCTGGCCACGGCGCGCGATCTGCGCCACTCGATGGAGCGGATCGCGGTAGTCGTCGGCGACGCGGCGCTGATCAGCGGCCTCTCGATGGAGGCGCTCAACGACATCGGCCACCGCCAGACGCAGCTCCTGATCGTGCTCAACGACAACGCTATGTCGATCAGCCCGACCGTCGGGGCATTCAGCCAGTACTTCTCCACGCTCAAGCTCTCGAGCGCCTGGCAGCAGAGCAAGACAGCCTACGACCGCGTGGTCGAATCGCTGCCGGTCGTCGGCCAGCCCGCGCTGAAGCTTTCGCGGCGGATTCGCCGCATGGTCGTCAACTTCGCGCAGCCGGGCCAGCTCTTCGAGGATCTCGGCATCACGTACCTCGGCGTCATCCCGGGTCACAACCGTCGAGGCCTGGAACACATCTTCCGGGCGGCGCTCGACGTCCCGGGCCCCGTCCTGGTCCACGTCAGGACCCACAAGGGCCGTGGCTACCGGCCCGCCGAACGAGATCAGATCGGCTTCCACGGAGCGGCACTGCCGCCGATGCCGGAGCTCGAGACCGGCCAACCCACGCCCGAGCCGCACGCCGTGACTCACGCGGCGCTGACCGGCCCGGCCCTTGCGCGCAAGGAAAGCGTGATGCCGCAGCCCGGCCAGGCCGACGAGGGACCGGTCGAGCCCGCTACAAACGGGTCGGAACGTGGTTCGGCCGACATGGGCACGCCGTCGGACGAGTCTCGCGCCGCCGCGGCGAAGCGGCCGCCCAACTACACCCACCACTTCGCGCTGGAGCTGGTCGAGCTGGCTCGCAAGGATCGCCGCATCGTCGCCGTGACGGCCGGCATGCCGACCGGCACCGGGCTGCATCTCTTCCAGGCCGAGTTCCCGGACAGGTTCATCGACGTCGGCATCGCAGAGCAGCACGCCGTCGCACTTTCTGCCGGCATGGCGCTTGCCGGCGAGCGGCCGGTCGTGGCGCTCTACTCCACGTTCTTGCAGCGGGCCTTCGACCAGGAGGTCCACGACGTCTGCCAGAACGACTTGCCGGTGGTCATCGCGGTCGACCGGGCCGGTCTCGTGGGCGAAGACGGAACCAGCCACCAGGGCATGTTCACGCTGCCGACCCAGCGCCAGCTGCCGCGGATGGTGATCGCCAGCCCCAAAGACGAGCAAGAGCTGCGATCCATGGTCATGACCGCCTTCGCGCAGGATCACCCGTTTGCGCTCCACTATCCTCGCGACCCGGGCTTCGGTGTCCCGGTCGTCGAACCCAGGGTCCTTCCGGTCGGCATCGGTGAAGTTCTTCGTGAGGGCCGCCAGATCCTTATCGTCGGCTTTGGGCCGATCGTGGAACGTGGCCGCCAGGCTGCCGACATGCTCGCGGCCGAGGGCTGGTCGGTCGGGCTGATCAACGCCCGCTTTGCCAAGCCGCTCGACAGCCAGTTGATCCTGGACGCCGCCCGAGGCAAGACGCTCGTGGTGACGCTCGAGGAGAGCGTCGTAACCGGCGGGTTCGGCTCCGGGGTTCTGGAGCTGATCGAGGAAGCACGTCTGACAGACCCTGCCTATCGCGAGGTCGCGGTCCGGATCGTCGGCATACCGGCGGAGCGCTTCGTCGACCACGGCTCCGTCGACCAGCTGCGCAGACTCCTGCGGCTCGACTCGGCGGGGATCGCCGGCCAGATCAGGGAGACCCTGGAGCGGCTCCGCGCCGTGCCGGCCGCGCCGCGGGGTACCTTCGGTGCCGCCGGGGCCGCCAAGAAGTCCGCCGGCTGAAGTCACGAAACTCCGAGATGCGCCGCCTGACGGTGAAGCGCAGCACGAGATGATCGCGGTGTGCCACGATTGACCTATGCCAGCCTCAGCCCGACCGACTCGACAACGTCTAGACCAGCTACTCGTTGAGCGTGGCCTGGCGGAGACTCGCACCCGAGCCCAGGCCCTGATCCTGGGCGGGCACGTGCGGACCGGCGAGGGCCCGTCTTCCCGCACCGACCGCAAGCCCGGCGATCTCGTCGAGAAGACCATAGCCCTCGAGGTAGAGGCGCCGCCGCCGTTCGTGTCGCGTGGCGGTCTGAAGCTCCGGGCCGCCCTGGACGATTTCGGGATCGAGCCGGTCGGCATGGTGTGTCTGGACGTCGGTTCCTCGACGGGAGGTTTCACGGACTTGCTGTTGCAACGCGACGCCGTGAAGGTGTATTCGGTGGATGTCGGGCGTGGCCAGCTGGCCGAGGCGCTGCGCCACGATCCCAGGGTCGTGTCGATGGAGCGAGTCAACGCCCGGACTCTGGCGCCAGGGTTCCTGCCGACTCCCGTGGACATGGCCGTGGTCGACGTCTCGTTCATCTCGCTGGATCGGATACTGGGCCCCGTGGCGACTTGTTTCGGGCCGCTCGGCGGGCGGATCGTGGCGCTGGTCAAGCCCCAGTTCGAGGCCGGGCGCAAGCAAGTTCGCGACGGAGTGGTTCGGGACCCGCAGGTTCACTTGCAAACCCTGGAAACGGTGGCTCGCTACGCCCTGGGGATCGGCCTGCGGCTTCGCAATGCCGTGGCTTCGCCGCTGACGGGTCCGGCGGGCAACCGCGAGTTCTTTCTCGAGTTGGAGGTCCCGGCGGGCTTCGTCGCCGCGGATGGCGGGCCGGCGGAATTGCCGGCGGAGTGGAGCATCAAGTTCGCGGAGCTGGCGGGGGCATGAATCTCGACCGCATCGGCTTTGCCTACAACCCCACCAAGGAGGCCGCGCTGGAGCTGCGCGAGCGAGCCGAGGGCTGGTGCCAGGCGCAGGGCATCCCCCACTGGTCCGCGCCGGCCGGCGAGTGCAAGACTCTGGTCGATCAGCTGCCCGGGACCGGGGCGCTGGTCGTTCTTGGCGGCGACGGCACGTTCCTGCGGGCGGCCCGCGCTGTTGCCGAAGTCGACATCCCGCTGCTTGGCGTCAACCTGGGCAAGGTCGGGTTCCTCTCGAAGGTCGAGACCTCGGATCTCGAGTCGGTCCTGCGCCAGCTCGTGGATGGCGAATTCGAGATCGACTCTCGGATGGGGTTGCAGGCCACGATCCGTCCCGGCGGACATCCAGCGGTCGGAGAGACGTTCTTTGCCCTCAACGAAATCGCGGTCGTGCGGGGTTCGCTGGCCCGAGTCTGCAGGCTCGACGTCGAGATCGGTCCGTCGCATCTGGCCACGTTCACCGCGGACGGCCTGGTCGTCTCCAGCCCGACCGGATCGACCGGCTACTCGTTCTCGGCCGGCGGCCCAATCGTGGATCCCACGAGCCGCAACCTGGTCGTGACGCCCATTGCCGGCTACCTGACCGCCATCAGGTCCGTGGTCGTCAGCCCTCGCCACACCGTCCGGATACGCGTCGTCGACGCCTATGACGTCCTGATGAGCGCCGACGGGCGCGAGGACCGGCGGCTGGCCATCGGCGATGTCGTCGAGGTTTGCGAGTTCGGCCGGCCCATACGCCTGATCGCGCCCATCGGAGCGGTTCCGTTCTGGGATCTGCTGCGCAAGAAGTCGGAGTTGCTGCCGTCATGACCAACGCCGTCGAAGTCGAGTCGGTGGGAGCGGCTGCGTCCGAGCCCGAGTCGGAACCCGGCCTCGTGCCGATGGCCGCCGGCCGGCTGGCAGAGTTGAGCGTCCGCGACCTGGCGCTGATCGAGAAGCTGCGGATCCAGTTCGAGCCGGGGCTGAACGTTCTGACCGGCGAAACCGGAGCGGGCAAGAGCCTTCTGATCGATGCGCTCGGGCTGGCGGTCGGCGCGCGGGCGGATACGACGCTGGTGCGCCATGGTTGCGAGACAGCGCGCGTCGAGGCGCTGTTCGATCGTCTGCCCGAGCCGCTGATTTGCGTGCGCGAGGTCTCGGCCGCCGGCCGGTCGACGGCTCGAATGGACGACGAGACCGTGACGGCGGCGCGGATGGTCGAGGTCGCGGGAAGGCTGGTCGAGATCCACGGCCAGCACGACCAGCAGCGTCTGCTCGACGAGCGCTGGCAGCGCGAGCTTCTGGATGCGTTCGGCCGGCTCGAAGCCGGGCGCGCGGCAGTGGCCCAGGCAGTGGCGGCTTGGCGGGCGAACCAGGCCATCCTGGCGGAATTGGCGCTGGACCCGCGTGAACTGACGCGGCGGCTGGAACTGCAAGAACACCAGGCGGGCGAGATCGACGCCGCGAATCTACGCGTCGGCGAGGCGGCGGAGATCGGGGCAAAGCTCGCGGCCGCGCAGCATGCCGAGGCGATTGCCCGCGGCAGCGTGGAGATCCACGAAGCCCTGGCCGGGGAGGGGAGCGGCGCCCGCGAAGTCACGGCCTCGGCCGCGCAGCGGGCGCGAGAGCTGGCCCGGCTCGACGAGCGTTACGGCCCGCTGGCGGAACGGCTGCTGGGGCTGGCCGCGGAACTCGAGGACGCCGCCTCCGAGGCGAGCGCACTGGCAGAGAGCGTGGAACACGATCTCTCCGCGATCGCGGCAATGGAGGAGCGGCTGTCGCAGATCTACTCGCTCGAGCGCAAGTACGGCGAGACCGAAGCCGCCGTCATCGCCTACGGCGAACAGGCCGCCGCCGAGGCTGCGCGGCTGCGTGCGCTGGAGGCGTCGCGCGACACTCGCCGGGCCGAAGCGGAGCGCCTCCTGGCTGAAGTTGCGAAGGCGGCCGCCCGGCTGTCGGCCGAACGCAGCGTTGCCGCCGGTCGTCTTGCTGGGGCCGTGGAAGCCGCGCTGGGTGGCCTCGGTTTCCGCCAGACCTCGTTCGACGTGGCGATCACGCAACGCCTCGCCGGTCCGGCCGAACCGGCCGTGGACCTGGACGGGCGTCAGATCGCGTTCGACGCCACAGGCATAGACGCGGTCGCGTTCGTGATCGCCCCGAACCCGGGCGAACCGGCCCGGCCTCTGGCGCGGATCGCCTCGGGTGGCGAGCTGTCGCGAGTGGCGCTGGCTATCAAGCAGATCCTCGCCGAAGCCGATCGGACGCCGACACTGGTCTTCGACGAGATCGACACCGGCATCGGAGGCCGCAGCGCGGAACCGGTCGGCCGCTCGCTGTGGGAACTTGCCCGTACGCATCAGGTCCTGTGCGTGACTCATCTCGGCCAGATCGCCGCGTATGCCGACGCGCAGTTCCGGATCGAGAAGAGACAGCGCGACGGCCGCACCGTGACGGACGTCCGCCGCGTGGACGGCGCCGAGCGGATCGACGAGCTGGCCCAGATGCTGGCCGGCGCTGAAGGTGGAGTCGCGGCCCGGGCCAGCGCCGAGGAACTCATGGAACGCGCGGAGACCTGGCGGGAAACTGCGGGGAGGCGTTGACGTGGCCGGCCCGGCGGGGAACGACCCGGCGGGGAACGACCCGGCTGCAAGCGGCTCGCCGGGAGCCGCCTCGACGAGTGCTCACCCGGACGGCAAGCGCGACCGACTGACAGTCGCGATCGACGACTTCCTGATGCATCTCAGAGTGGAGCGGGGCCTGGCCGACGCCACGCTGAGCGCCTACCGTGCCGATCTGCTCGACTTCGCGGCGAGCCGCGGCGCCTCCGAAACATGGGACGCGACGGTCGAGACCCCGGTTCACTACCTGGCGATGCTCGCGTCGCCGGGGCGCGGCAGGCGGATCGCGCTGCGGCCGACGACGCTGCGCCGCCGTGCGGCCTCGATCCGTGGTTTCTACCGCTTCTGCTATGCGGAGGGTCTGATCGAGACGGACCTGGCCGGCCGCTTCGACTTACCCCGCCAGCCTCGGCTCTTGCCCGAGGTGCTGTCGGTCGCGGAAGTGGAACGGCTGCTCGAAACGAAGGGCGCCGGCTCGCCCGTCGGCATCCGCGACCGGGCGTTGCTGGAGCTTCTTTACGCGGCGGGGCTGCGGATATCGGAGGCGACCGGGCTCGATCTGGACGACATCGATCTGGACGAAGCCCTGGTGCGGGTCGTCGGCAAAGGCGATCGCGAGCGGCAGGTTCCGGTGGGCGAGGTCGCGATCGTCTGGCTGACGCTCTACGTGGCGGAGGTCCGGCCGGTCTGGCTGGAGCGGCGGCCGGGCGAGCGGCGGCACGGCGGGCCGCTCTTCGTTTCGGTGCGCGGCGATCGATTCGACCGGCGACGGGCCTGGGAGATGCTGGTCGCGGCAGCTCGCGAGGCAGGGCTCAAGGACGGCATCAGCCCTCACACGCTGAGGCACTCATTCGCCACTCACCTTCTGGAGGGCGGGGCCGACCTGCGCATCGTTCAAGAGTTGCTCGGACATGCGAGCATCAACACGACACAGTTGTACACACATCTGACTGGCGAACGGATCAAAGACGTATATGCTCGTGCCCATCCACGAGCGTGACGAAAGGGAATAGAGGATGAGCTACGCGCAATCGTTGCTAGCCAAGGACGAGGTGATCCTCCACGAGAGCCGTCAGCACTGGCTTGCGCCTCTGTCCGACAGCCTCAAGGCGATCGTCTTGCTGCTGGTCGGGCTGCTGCTGTTCACACTTTCGATGATGTTCACCTTCGCGGACGTCGTCACGACTGTCCAGCGAGTTGTCGCCGCGGTGATCGTGCTGGTCGCCTTGATATGGATCGGCATCGTCTACGCCTCATGGCGGGCCGAGGGATACATCATCACCAATCGTCGTGTTCTCAAGGTCGAGGGGTTGCTCGACAAGAAGAGCGGTGACAGCTCGCTCGACAAGATTAACGATGCGGTTCTGAAGGTTGGTATCTGGGGCCGCATCTTTCACTACGGCGATCTCGAAATCCTGACCGCCAACGACGACGCCATCGATCGCTACCAGATGCTCGCGAACGTCGTCGAGTTCAAGAAGGCGATGCTCAACGCCAAGAACGCCCTGGAAGACGGCTATCGGGGCGGTCCGGCAGTGGCCGCGGCTCCGGTCAAGTCGGCCGGTGCCGCCGCCGCAGACGATGCGGCCGGCACTCTCGCCAAGCTGGCGGACCTGCGCGACAAGGGCGCGATCACACCGGCTGAGTACGAAGCCAAGAAGGCCGAGCTGCTCGGCCGGATGTAGTTCGCAAATGCGCGGACGGACGCGTCGCGGGGCGGTGCGTCCGTCCGCCACGGAATCTGAGAATCGAGGGCAACGTTGAATTCGCTGCATTTGGCTGAGGCGGTCATCTGGATCGTCCTGTTCCTGCTGATCAGCGGGCCGGTCCACGAATGCGCGCACGCGTTCGTGGCCTGGAAGCTCGGCGATGGAACGGCCAAGCTGTTCGGGCGTGTCACCCTCGACCCAATCAAGCATTTCGACCCGGTCGGCGGGACATTGCTGGTGGTCAGCGTCCTGCTCAACGCTCTCGGTGGGTCGCCCGTCGGTTTCGGGTGGGCCAAGCCCACGCCCGTGAATCCGTACAACCTGCGAGGCCGGCACGCCGACTCGCTGGTTGCGGCAGCCGGCCCATTCTCCAACCTGGTACTCGCGGCGATCTTTGCGGTCGGCTTTCGGCTCCTATGGGCCGCCAACTTCTTCCCCGACAACACGTCGGCTGGGAACATGGCCACGCTCGTATGCCTCGTGGGCATGGAGCTGAACGTGGTGCTCATGATCTTCAACCTGATCCCGATCGCGCCGCTGGACGGATCGCACGTCCTCCTCGACTTCCTCAATCCTCGGACCGCGAACGATGTCCGGGGATTCATGAACCAGTACGGGCTGATCCTGCTGATCCTGGTCGTGATCTTCGCGGGTCAGATCGTCGTGCCGCTGCTCATCCCGATCGTGAACTTCCTCGCCGGCGTTCAGATACTGGCCTAGTAGAACCGTTGGCAACCGGTTGGTGGGCGGCCAGAATCCGGCGCACGTGGCGGTACCTGCGCCCGAAGGTCTCGGCGGCCGATCGAGCCGAACTGGCCGGCTGGCTCACGCCCGGCCAGCTCTCCCTGTACGATGCGCAGCCGGCCGGGGATAAACGCCACGGCCTGGACGTCGTCGCGTCGCTGCGCTCGGCAGGGACTGTGGATCCGGATCTTCTCGTCTCGGGGCTTCTGCATGACTGCGGCAAGGGGCGGCACGTCCGCTTTCCCCACCGCGTGGTCTGGTCGTTGGGCTTGCGCTACGGGGCGTGGATAACGAGATTCTTCCGGCCGTGGCCGACCTTCGGGACGGGACTCGCCGGATTGCGAGACCATGCGACACGTTCGGCGGAGTTGGCCGCGGAAGCCGGCTGCAGCCGTCGTACGGTCGAGTTGATCAGGAACCAGGAGGCACCCACGGACGACGCCGGACGGCTGCTGCTCGCTGCCGACGAGGCCAATTGATGACGTTCCATGCGCCGGCCCGGGCTCAGTCTGTGACGGCCGGCCGGATCGGCTCGATGCCGAGGCCGGGTGCCGTGCCTCTGGTCGGGTTCGATGCCGGCTTCGCCGAGAGCGTTACGCACATCCGCATGCAAGACTTCGACGGTCCGCTGGCGCTACTGCTGGCAGTGATCGAAGCCAGGCAGCTGGACGTGCTGACGGTGCCGCTCGGCGGACTGGCCGAGGCCTATCTCGATGCGCTGGCGACGCTGGAGGGCGACCGGCTCGGCAACGTCTCCGCGTTCGTGGCCGTCGCCGCTCAGCTGATCCTGATCAAGAGCCGGGCAATCCTGCCGCGGCCGCCCAAGGTCACGGCGGTACCACTCGACGATGAGCCCGATCCCGAGGCTGAGCTGCGAGCGCGGCTGCTCGAGTACCGCCGCTTCCGGGACGCCGGCGCGGCGCTGGGCGAGCGCCTGGACCTCTTGCGGCTCTTCCGCCGCGATTCGGAGGTTGCGACCAGCGCGGGCCGCGCCAACGCGAGGCCGCCGGAGCGGCCGCCGCTGCCGGCCGGCGTCCTGGCCGGGTCGCTGGCACGGCTGGCGACGGTGGTTCCAGTCACGCCGGTTCCGGCGGAGTTGGTGGCCCGGACGATCACGCTGGCCGAGCGCACGGCGATAATTCGGGAGGCGTTGCGCGGCTCGGACACGGTTGTGCTGCAGGATCTACTGGGCGGCGTGCACGATCGGGTCGTCGTCGCAGTCACGTTCCTGGCGATGCTCGAGCTGTCGAAGCGGCGCGAGATAACCCTGTCGCAAGCGGAACCGTGGGGGCCCATCATTGCTCACCGCCTGACCGAGAGCACGGCGGACGAGTCTGAAGTCGACGAAAGCCTGGAGTCCTTCGCTTGAGCCCCGAAACCAACGAAACGGCATTCGCGGAAGAAGAACTCGCCGTCGGCGACGAGACGCCGGAGGCGGAGACGGATTCTGCCTCGGCGGCCGGCCGCTCCGGAGCCGGCGCGGCCGATGCCCCGCCCGGTGAACTGACTGAGACTCAGCTCGAGGCGCTGCTGTTCGTGGCGGAGCGGCCGCTCAGCCGGTCTGAGATAGCCACGCTCACCGGCGTCGACCGGGAAACCGTCGATGCCCGGATCGGCGATTTGCAGGTGAGTCTGGCGGAACGTGGCATCCGGCTCGTCGAGTCGGGCGAGCGCGTTGAGCTCGCCACAGCGCCGGACGCGGGCCGCCTGATCGCCCGATACGTGGGCGCGGACGCGCCGCGACTCTCCGGGCCATCGCTGGAAACTCTGGCGATCGTCGCCTACCGCCAGCCATGCACGCGAGCCACGATCGAGCGGATACGCGGCGTCGACTCGGATTACACGCTGCGAACGCTGATGCACCGGCGGCTGGTGATGGAGCTGGGTCGGTCCGAGGCGCCGGGACGGCCGATCCTCTTCGGCACGGGCTTCGACTTCCTGGAACGGTTCGGGCTGACGAGCCTCGACGAGCTCCCGCCGCTCGAGGCGGCGGTTGCCGAGCGGCTGTTCGTCGAGCCGGACGAGGAGCTTGCGAGCGAGGAGCTTGCGAGCGAGGGCCGCCGGGCGGCCGACGAGGTCGGGCCGGAGGAGCGCTGAGTGACCCGCGAGCGGATCCAGAAGGTGATCGCCAACGCCGGGATCGCGTCGCGTCGCGGCGGTGAGCATCTGGTCCGGGCCGGACGCGTGACGGTCGACGGCCGGGCCGCGATCATCGGCGAGCAGGTCGATCCAACGATGCAGCGAGTCGAGGTCGACGGCCGGCAGCTGCCGGTAGTCACCGGGCCGCGGTCCTATTGGGCCGTCAATAAGCCGGCGGGGGTCGTGTCGACAGTTCGAGACCGCCACGCCGAACGGACCGTCATGGAGCTGCTGCCCGTCGACGCCCGACGAAGCAGCCGCCTGTATCCGGTGGGACGCCTGGACGAGGAATCCGAGGGATTGCTGCTCTTCACCGACGACGGAACGTGGGCCGATCTGCTGCTCCACCCGCGCTACGGTGTCGAGCGCGAGTACTTCGTTGGGCTCGATCGTTCGGTGACCAAGATGCAGAAGCTCGCGCTTCGCAACGGCGTCGAACTCGAGGAGGGTCTGGCCCGCCTCGATCACCTCGACGACGTGACGCCGGCGCAAGTTCGAAATCTTATGCTGCTGCTGGAGCCGCCCTACGCCGAGTTGCGCTGGTATCGGGTCGTGCTCGCTCAGGGCTGGAAGCGTCAGATCCGGCGCATGTTCGAGGCGGTCGGCATGCCGGTACGGCGGCTCGTACGAGTTCGAGTCGGGACGCTGAAGCTGACCGACCTGCGCTTCGGCCAGGCACGCCGGCTGACGCATCATGAGATAACCCAGCTGGCGTCGTGCGCTAGGGCGACGACAACGACCAGACCGCGCAAGCCCGCCGCCGCGGCCGTGCCCGGAGCCGCCGCGGCCGTGCCCGGAGCCGCCGCCGGCGAGACGTCTGGGCGGTAGGCGCGCCGGCTCGCCGTGCCGTGGTCCCGGCCACGGTATCCTGCGAGCCGTGAGCAACGCCCAACCGACCGATCCCAAGGAACTCGTCGTCGCTCTCGACGGGCCCAGCTCCAGCGGCAAAAGCACCGTCGGTGCCGAAGCCGCGAGGCGGCTGGGCTACCGCTTCTGCGACACGGGGCTGCTGTACCGCGCCGTGGCCTGGCTGGCGCTGGAGCGCGGCGTCTCCCCGGACGACACGGCCCACCTCGTGCCCCTGGCCGCGGAAGTGGCATTGGTGGCGGATGCTCGGGGCCGGCTTAGCCACGTGTCGGTAGCCGGCCGCGACGTAACGACAGAAGTTCGAGCCGCGGCCGTGGACCGGGCGGTGTCGGACTACGCCCGTGTGGCCGAGCTGCGGGCCGCGATGGTGACGCGGCAGCGAACCCTGGCCGCCGACGGCGGAATCATCATGGCCGGCCGCGACATCGGGACGGTCATCCTGCCCGACGCCGACGTGAAGATCTATCTCAATGCCTCGGCCGAGGAGCGGGCCAGGCGTCGCGCCGCGGAGAGGCAGGCCACCGACGAGATCGAGGCCGGCCGGATCCTCGAAGACCTGCGCCGCCGCGACGCCATCGACTCGAGCCGGGAGACCGCGCCGCTCCGGACCGCCGCCGACGCCGCCGTGATCGACACCGACGGCTGCACCTTCGAAGAGACGGTCGCGGCCGTCCTGGCGGCCATCGCAGCCGGAGCGACCGTTGGCCGCTAGCAAGCTGGCGCCGTTCCCGCGTTTCACCGGCGGCGTACTCAGGCTGGCCGCAGCGATCTTTGCCAGGGTCAAAGTCGAGGGCCTCGAGAACCTGCCTGAGTCGGGCCCGATCCTGGTGATCTGCAACCACTGCTCGAACGCCGACGGAATGCTGCTGATGGGCTTCATCGTGCCCGAGATCGGCCGGCGCATGACCTGGCTGGGCAAGGAGGAGGCCCTCAGCTGGCCGCTGTTAGGGCGGGGGATGCGCGCCAACGGCGTCGTCGGCGTCCGTCGTGGAGCCGGCGACCTGGAGTCGTTCAAGCAGGCCAGGTCCGTCCTCGATGACGGCGACATCCTGACCATCTTCCCGGAGGGCACGCGATCGCCGTCGGGTGCGCTGCAGCGGGCCAAAGACGGAGCGACGGTGCTGGCGGTCAGAAGCGGGGCGCCGATCCTGCCCATCGCGATCGTCGGCAGCCAGCGGTTTTGGCCGAAGGGCAAGCTTCTGCCTCGCCCATTCAAGCGTATGACCGTCAGGGTAGGGAAGCCGTTTACGCTGGCGATGCCCAAGCTGGCCGATCGGCACGAGTCGCTGCGCCTGGCCACGAGCGAGATGATGTCCCACGTCGCAGACCTGCTGCCGCCCGAGCAGCGCGGCGTCTACGGCGAGACAGTCGGCGGCGCAGAGCCGGTATGAGCGCCGGCGGTGGGATACTGCAGCGCAATGGGTAACGTTCGAGAGGTCCGCATCGCGCGCCGGACCGGATTCTGCTACGGAGTGCGCGAGGCAATCGACAAGGCCAAGGAAGCGGCTGCCGCCGGAAAGCGGACGCACACCCTCGGTCAGGTCGTACACAACGAGGGCGTCATCGCCCAGTTGCAGGCCCAGGGGATCGAGACCGTCGACACGCTCGACGAGGTGACCGAAGGTGCCGCGGTCGTGATCCGTGCCCACGGCGTCCGGCCCGAAGTCCTCGCCCGCGCCGAGGCGCGCGACCTGGACGTCATCGACGGCACCTGCACCTGGGTGATCCAGGAGCAGCGCGAAATCACCAAGCTCGTCGAAGAGGGCTACACGATCGTCCTGCTCGGGACGCCGCGCCACCCCGAGGTCGTGGGCCTGCTGGGCTTCGCCCCGGACGCGATCGTCGTCGACGAAGAGGAGTCCTGGGAGCAGATCCCGCGCCGCAAGAAGATGGCCCTGCTGAGCCAGTCGACCCAGCCGCCGTGGAAGTTCGAGAAGCTGGCCGCCTTCATGGTGAGCCGCTGCCACGAGCTCAAGATCGTCAACACCGTCTGCCCGGTCACGATCCGCCGCCAGGAGGACACGATCGAGGCCGCGCGCCAGGTCGACCTCATGGTCGTGGTCGGCGGCCGGTCGAGCGCCAACACCAAGGAGCTGACGCGGCTTTGCGCAATCGTCGGCACGCGGGCGATCCAGATCGAGTCGGAAGAAGACCTGACCGACCCGGCCGTCTTCGCCGGGGTTTCGATCGTGGGCGTGACCGGCGGAACCTCCACGCCGATCGAGGATCTGCGCTGCGTGGCAGAGCGAATCCTGCGTATCGCGGGTACGGCCGAGACCGCAGCCCAGGCCGAGGAACTGGCCACTGCCGCACTTTCGGCGGCCGCCACGCCGGCCGGAAGAACCACCTCGCTGCCCGGGATCGCGGTCCACTAGCGCCGCTTGGCGGTCGCTGCGGGCCGTTTCGGCGCCATCGCGGCTCGCTTCCGCAGACCGGATCTGGTCACGGCGCCGCTATGGCCCATAATCCCCCGGTGACCCCACTACCAATCGTTGCCATCGTCGGCCGCCCGAACGTCGGGAAAAGCACACTGTTCAACCGGATCGTTGGCCGCCGCACGGCCATCGTCGAGGATCGCGCTCGAACCACCCGCGACCGAATCTACGGCGATGCCGACTGGAACGGCCGACGTTTCATCGTGGTCGATACCGGTGGTCTGGAAGTCCACCCCGGCGACCCGATCGAAGAAAAGGTCCAGGAGCAGGCCCGGCTGGCCATCAACGAGGCCGACCTGATCCTCTTCGTGGTCGACTCGATCGCCGGCTTGACGCCGGCCGACTGGGAAGCCGCCGACATTCTGCGCACTGCCAAGGCGCCCGTCCTGGTTGCGGCGAACAAGTCGGACAACGACAAGCGCGAGCTGGAAGCGGCCGAGTTCTACTCCCTGGGCTGGGAAGAGACGTATCCGATCAGCGCCGCACACGGACGCGGCGTGGCCGACCTGCTCGACGCCGTCGTTTGGGCGCTCCCGCCCGAGAGCGAGAAGGAGATCGCCCGCAAGAAGCGAGCCGCCGAGGCCGACGAGTGGGCCAAGGAGATGGCCGCCGGGCGGCTCTCGCAGATCCTCGACGGCGACGAAGCGGCGATCGAGATGGCGGCCGAGGGCGAAACCGACCTCGACTTCGAAGATGAAGAGCAGTCGGTCTCGATTGCGCTGGTCGGGCGGCCGAACGTCGGCAAGTCGAGCCTGCTCAACTCTCTGCTGGGCGAGGACCGGGCCATCGTCAGCGACATCCCCGGCACGACGCGCGACGCGATCGATACGCATCTGACCTGGGGTCGAAGCGACATCGTGATCATCGACACGGCCGGCATCAAGAGGCCGGGCAAGGTTGCCGGCGGACCTGCCGCCGAGAAATACTCGACGATGCGCGCGCTCAAGGCCGTCGAGCGGGCCGACGTCGCCGTCCTGGTGATCGACGCCTTCGAAGGACTTACCTCGCAGGACGCCCACGTCGCCGGCTTCGTCTCCGACGAAGGCCGCGGCCTGGTGATCGCTCTCAACAAGTGGGACCTGCTCGAAGAGAAGACCGGCAAGACCTTCGACGAGTACGTCGACTCGATGCGCCGAGAGGTTCCGTTCCTGGACTTCGCCCCGTTCGTTTCGATCAGCGCCAAGACCGGCCAGCGTGTCGGTCGGGTGCTGGAACTCGCCGTCGACGTCTGGGGCGAGCGTCGCAAGCGCATCCCCACGCCGGAGCTAAACAAGATCATCCGCGCCGCGGGACTGCGCCAGGCACCGCCGACCGGGAAGCTCGGCCCACCCAAGATCTTCTACGCGACCCAGGTGGCGGTGGCGCCGCCGACCTTCGTCTTCTTCGCCCGCCACGCCGCGCAGATCCACTTCAGCTACAAGCGGTTCCTCGAGAACCAGCTCCGGGCCGAGTTCGGCTTCGACGGCACGCCACTCCGGCTCTTCTTCCGCGAACGTGCCAGCGGCCGGACCATGATCACCGAAGGCCGCGGCCGGGGCGGAAACGGCGCTCCGCGTCCGCGACCGTCCGGTCCCGATCGGCCCGGCATCCGCTCCACGGCGGTCAAGGCGCCGATCCGCAAGGGCACAGCCGGCTCGAAACGGAGTACGAGCGGCAAGCGAAACCCGAGACAGGGCTAAGGTGCCGGGGCGCTACCGCCGTCGAGGCAGTACCCGCCGCTCGACGCGGCTGCTATCATTCCGGGAGCCCTCAAGGGGCAACTCGTCGGGGCGTGGCGCAGCCTGGTAGCGCACCTGAATGGGGTTCAGGAGGCCGAGCGTTCGAATCGCTCCGCCCCGACCATCTTCTGAACACGAATGGGCCCTCGGAGGCGAACTCCGAGGGTCTCATGCCGTCTGGGGCGGGATACGGGTGAACGTTCCTGCCGAGCCGGAGGTCACACCAGCAGTTCGAAGTTGTACGCTCGCGCCGGGGCTCGTGGGCCGAAACGCTCGGTAGGGGAGGCATACGTGGCGGTGCTCCAGGTGGCAATCCTCGTCGTGGGCCTGGCCGTGGACGCGGCTCTGGCGGTCATGCCCGTGTTGATGTGGCTGCGTGGAGGGCGCGACCCCCACTTCACCGACGACGACTCGGTGCTGATGCCGTCGCCGCCGCCTGACTTCAGCCCGGCCCTCGCTTCCGTGATGCTCGCGGGGCGGGCTACGCGCCGGACGATCATGGCGGGGCTGATGACTCTGGCCAGTGAGAACTTGATCTGCTTTCGCCCGGAGCCGTCGCCGATCGGCCATCGGGCGAGCATAGACCTGACTCCGCACAGCCCGCACCACGTGCATCTGCCGGACCCGGAGGCGGCACTTTACGTTGCGATTCGTGATCACATCAGACGGTTTGGCTACGTGAGGGCGCTCGACATTTCGAGGCTGAACGTCGCGTTCGCTGAATTCACGAGAGCACTCGACATCACGGCCGTAGCACGAGGTTGGGTGCTGAAGAGGCCCGGCGCCACCATTCACGCTTGGCGCATCGTCGCCGGTGTCGAGGTGGTTGCCGGTGCGCTGGTCGGCTGGGTTGCGGCGAGCTGGGCGTCAGCCTGGATATCCGAGTCCTATTGGCCGGTCGCGGGCGCTGTGGCTGCCGTCGGGATCGGTGCCCTTGGCGCGGGCGCCATCACCTTCGTCGTCTCGGGGGCGATGCCGGCGCGGACCAAGGACGGGGCGATGCTGGCGGCGATGCTCAGCGCGTATCGTCGGACCCTCATTGCCACGATCAAGCAGGCGAAGTCGCTCGATCAGGTCGTCGAGATGAGGCCGCTACCGTGGGTGGGCACGCCGACCGAAGAGATCGCCTGGGGCGTCGCGTTCAACCTGGAGCGCCAGATCGACAGCCTCCTGGGGCAGTCGCTCGAGATCTCCGACACCGGGGGCTGGCCGACCGGCATCCGCGACTGGTTCTCGATC
>PMXR01000128.1 GCA_003171035.1 Chloroflexota bacterium | reverse complement strand
GAGTAGGAGTCGGAGTCGGGGTGCCGCCGCCCTTGTTGTAGACAGCGACCCAGTCGATGTTCATCGAGGCGCCCGAGACGGTAGCCGTCGTGGGTGTCGTGATTCCGGACACTCCGTTGGGGAAGCCGCCGCCCATGGCCAGGTCGTAGATGATGAAGAAGGGGTGATCGACCGCGTTGGCCCAGGTCGTGGCGTCAACGGCAGTGGCCAGAAGAGTGAAGTAGTTGTTGCCGTCGAGATACCAGCGGATCTGCTCGGGCGAGGTCGAGCGGTCGATTTCGACAGCGTAGTCGTGGTAGCCGGTCTGGCAGCCGTTGCACGCCACGGCGCCGCTCCCGCGGCCGCTCGTTTCGTTGCACGGGCCGCCCGTCGGCGTTCCGCAATGAAGCGTCCCGTAGACCCGGCTGAGCCCGTTGATGTCCTCGAGGATGTCGATTTCGCCCGAACCCGGCCAGCCCACGCCGCTGCGGAGAGGGGCGCCCAGCATCCAGAACGCCGGCCAGTAGCCAAGGCCGTTCGTCGTGGTCACGTTCGGCTGCTGGATCAGGGATTCCATGCGCACCACGCCGCCTGCCGGGGCGCCGAAGGTCGCCAGCTGCGTCTCGATCCGGCCGGACGTCCAGCCGGCCGTGGGGTTGGTGCCGGTGTGGATCGCCTTCATGACGAGGTGTCCGGCGCCGTCCTGGTAGACGTTGGCCGTGCTGTTGGTCATGGTCTCGATCTCGCCGGTGCCGAAGTTGCTTCCGGGACCGGTGTCATAGAGCCAGTTGGCCGTGTTGAGGCCGGTGTTGGCCGCCCCGGTGAAGTCGTCGCTCCAGGTGAGCGTGAATCCGGCCGGTGGGGCCGGCACGGCCGCGGCAACAGGCTTCACGCTTCCTGCAAGACCGACGATGCTCCCCGCAATGCCTACGGCGAGCGCAAGTGCGAGCGGCCGAAGTCGCCCGGCTCTCCTTGCATCCATGTGACTTGTTCCTCCTGGCTGGACGCGCCGAGATTCGGCGCCGCTCAACCTTGAGGTTGTGTCCACAGCCCTGCAATTGGTGAAGTTGCGTGGGCGGGGGCTCCGCCGGAGCCGTTGAAACGACCTTGTCGGGCAGGTCGAGCCCGCCGGAGCGGGTAGCGTTCGCGGAGCCGACCGCCTGACCTACAGCTTGTAGGCGCGTTTGGCCAAGCCGTAGGCCATCTCGTGGGCCATGCTCGGGCCGTCGGGCGCCGGGACGATCCCGCGCACGATAAGGCCGGCGATCCAGTTGGCGCTGGCGCGCCGCCAGACGTCGTGACGAACCGGGATCGAGCAGAAGGCTCGGGTGTCGTCGTTGAACCCGACCGTGTTGTAGATCCCGGCCGTCTCCATAACCTGGTCGAAATAGCGGGCCATCCCGTTCAGGCTGTCGTAGAACCACCACGGTGGACCAAGCCGGAGCGCCGGATAGTGGCCGGCGAGTGGGGCCAGCTCGCGGGCATACGCCGTCTCGTCGAGCGTGAACAGGATCAGCGTCAGACGCGGGTCGTCGCCGAATCGGTCAAGGAGCGGCCTCAGGTTGCGGGTAAACTCGGCCGCGACCGGGATATCCGCGCCCATGTTCGGCCCGAACCGCTCAAATACTGAACGGTCGTGATTGCGGAACGACCCGACGTGGAGCTGCATGACAAGGCCGTCTTCGGCGCTCATTCTGGCCAGCTCGATCAGCATATGGCCGGCAAACAGCCGGGCATCTTCCTCGGTCGCCTCGCCCCGGAGGGCTCGAGCGAGTATCGAATCGGCTTCGACCTCGCCGAGGGTGCCGGTATATGGGGACTCGATGCCGTGGTCGGTCGCGACCGCACCCATGCGGCTGAAGTACGTGCGCCTCTCCTCGAGTGCGGAAATCAGCGCGGCCGTAAGTGTGATCTCGCGACCCACCGCATCCGAAAGCGCGTCGAGGCAGCCTCGCCACTCCGGAGCCGCCAGGTTGATCACGCCGTCCGGGCGGAAGGTCGGCCGGACGTCGCCCGACCAGCCGGACGCGCGTATGGCTCGGTGGCCGTCCAGCTGATCCGACGCGTCGTCGGTCGTGCACAGCGTCTCGATTCGGGCTCGCTCGAAGATGGCTCGCGGTCGGAACTCCGGAAGGGCGAGTTTCGCCGCCAGCTCGTCGTAGACGGATCCGGCATTGCCGCTCGTCAACGGCTCATCGATACCGAAAACGTCGCGGAGCGCGTCGGCGAGCCACATCCCGGAGGGTGTTCCGCGGAAGAGGCGGATGTTGTCGGCGAAGAGCTGCCAGGCTCGGCGGTGGTCGGTCTCGGTCGCGGGACCGCCCGCAGCCCCGTCTCGAACCGCGACCCCGATGGCCTCGAGCGGAACGCCCTGCGAGTGGAGCATCCGCAGCACGTAATGGTCCGGAATGACGAATAGGTCGGTCGGCGTCCCAAACGTGGCGTCGGGGTCGGCCAGAAGCCGCGGGTCGACATGGCCGTGAGGGCTGATGATCGGGAGAGTTGCGATGCCGTCGTAGAGTTCGCGGGCCACGCGTCGTTGGGCGGGATCCGGCGCGAAGTATCGGTCGGCCGACATGCCCGATTCTGGGTTCATCGCTCGTAGTCTACGCGCCGCACCGCGAGCCGGACCGCGAGCCGGACCGCGAGCCGGACCGATGCCCGCTCCAGATCTGGTGTCGCTGCGGCCCGAGTAGACTCGATCCGCCATGAACGGCGTAATCGCTCTCGTTGGCTCCGGCGAGTTCACCCCGGCGATGGCCGAGGTAGATCGAGGCTTGCTGGCCGCCACGAGGCGGGACCGGCCCAAGGTCGCGATAGTCCCGACGGCGTCGTGGCCGGACGGCGAGCCGGTCTTCCTGCGATGGGCCGCCCAGGGCGAGGCGCATTTCGCCGGCTTGGGTGCGGAGCCCGTGCCCGTTCTCATTCACGACCGAGGCACGGCCGATGACCCGGCCGCCGCCGCGGCCATCTCCGACGCCGACCTCATCTACTTCTCCGGCGGCAAACCGAACCATCTCCTGGAGGCGCTACGAGATAGTGCGGCAGGATCCGCGCTCCGCGAAGCACACGCCCGCGGGGCCGTCATTGCCGGCTGTTCCGCGGGAGCCATGGTGCTGGGCGCCCACCAACTCCGCATGGGCGGCCGGGGATTCCTGCAATCGCCGGTTGGCTGGCAGGACGGGCTCGGTCTTGTGCCCCGCCTCGTGATCGTGCCCCACTACGACGCCTTCCCCGAAGCGCTGGTAGTGCCGCTGGCGCTGGCCGTTCCCGACGGAGCGCTGGTCGTCGGCATCGACGAAGAGACGGCTCTCGTCGGACGAGAGGGAATGTGGCAAGTTCAGGGCCGCGGACGGGTCACGATCTGGCGGGGGAGCAGGCGCGAGCGCCACCGCGCCGGTACCGCCGTCGCCTTCTAGTTCGCGCAAGGCGATAGCAGCCGCGTTTGCTATCGTGGAGTCCATGGATCGACCTGCGTCCGACCCGATCGCCGCCTGGTGGCTGGGTCGAGTTGGATATCGCGACGCCTGGGACCTGCAGCACCGTCTCGTGGCGGCGCGCGCCGCCGGTCTGATCGGCGACCAGCTGCTGCTCCTCGAGCACGAACCCGTCCTGACCCTCGGCCGCCACAGCAACCCATCGCACGTGATCGCCACGCCGGTCGAGCTGGCCTCTCGAAACATCGAGTTGGTCGAGACCGAGCGCGGCGGCGAGGTCACCTACCACGGTCCGGGCCAGCTGACCGCTTACCCGATCCTGAAGCTGGCCGACCGCGGGCTGATGATCAGCCCGCTCGTCCGGGCGTTGGAGGCCGCACTAATCCGGACCTGCGCCGCATTCGATGTCCTCGCCGAGCGTAAGGAGGGATTTCCGGGCTGCTGGTGTGGCGGCGGAACCCGCAAGATCGGTGCGGTCGGAGTTCGCGTCGAACGTGGCGTGAGCTACCACGGCATCGCCCTCAACGTGACCGTCCGCCTCTCCGACTTCGACTTGATCGACGCCTGCGGTATGCCGGGCGTCGTCTCGACTTCGACAGACCGCGAACTCGGGCAGGCGTCCAAGCCCTCGACCGAATCGGTTGGCCGCGCCGCGAGCGAGTTCGCCACCGCACTCGCCGACCACCTGGGCGCGCCGCTCGCCGGAGTGCTCCCGCCCACGTCCGATCCGGCCGTGGCTCGCGCCGAACTCGAGGCTCTCCTGGCGCGGGCGTCCATGTCCGGCGAATTCGTTGCCGCCGATCCGGCAGCGGCTGGCCGCCGATGAGCGCCGGGTTGTTCGAGCTTCGCCGCGACGACATCACGGGCTGGTGGGTGGCGACGGTCGTCGACCGCCAGTTCCAGCGCGGCCGGTTCGCCCTGGCCGCCGCTGCCGTGGACGACGGCGACGAGTGCCAAAACTGCACCCAGCCGCCCGGGGACGGGGTTCGGGTCCGGACCCTCAAGGATTACGCCTTCAACGTCGTCGGCGCCGAGGACGAGGCTCGGGAGAGGGATCGCAACCTCGCCCAGGTGGCCATGGCGCAGGCCCGGGCGTCGGGCAGCTGGCGAACCGTGGTCGCCCCTCCGGGCGAGCACCGACCCATCCAGATGGTCGGGGCGAAGATGCTCGAGACGATGCTCGGAGAAGTGCGGTCGGCTTTCATCGATGCCCAGAAACTCGGCCAGACCGCGTATCTGCAGGTCGTCCAGAACTGGGGCGCCCAGGCCGGAGCCCGCACCAATCACCTCTGTCTGGATCTGTACGACTTGCCTCAGATACCACACCGAGTCGCCGAGGAGATCGGCGGGGCGGCTCGCTACTTGATCCGCGAGGGTGAGTGCCCGTATTGCCGGCTCGTTCGCGAGGAGCCTCGTCTGGGGACGCGGATGATCTGGCAGGACGAGTCCAGCGTCGCTTTCGCGCCGTTCGCCTCGCGTTCGCCGTTCGAGGTCTGGGTCGTCCCACGCCGCCATGCCGCGGATTTCGCCGCCGCGAGCGACGCCGACATCACCTCGACGGCAGAGGCGCTGCGCCAGGTGCTGGGGCGGCTCGCCTGCCTCGACGGTCCGCCGCACAACCTCGTGCTGCACGCGGCACCCCTCCGTGAGCGTGTCGACGCGACGTACCATTGGCATTGGGAGGTCCATCCCAGGCTCCGTGAGATCGCCGGACTGGAACTGGGCACAGGACTCCCGGTCAATCCGGTCTCTCCTGAGGAGGCCGTGGAGGAGTTGCTGCGTCAGCGACCACTCAAGGAGATCGACGGGCAACCATGAGACGCGGGGGGTGCGTTTTGGAGCGTCACAGGGCCCGGCGAGGCCGCGTCCAAGACTCTGTGCGCGTGGATACGCGCCTTTATGTGTTGTCTCTGGTAGCGGTGGCGGCGAGAGAGTGTCCCTCAGCATTGCGGGCTGGCAACTGGAGCGCGGCATGACTGCCGCCTCGGAAGACGCCCGAGACCGGACTTTCATCGAGGAGCTGTTCGCGCTTCACCATGCCGAGATATACGCGTACGTGTTTCGGATGGTCCGCGACGCCGACATTGCCGCCGACTTCACTCAGGACACCTTCATCAAGGCCTACAAGGCCCAGGATTCACTGGAGGACCGAGCCAAGGCAAGGGCGTGGCTCTATCAGATCGCGCACCGTGTAGTCCTCGATGAAATGCGCCGGCGGCGCATCGTCCGCTTCCTGCCGTGGACCGGCGAGAGTCACGGCGCCGCTCCATCGGCGGAACATCTGGCCATGGAGATGCGGCTCTCGGCGCCACTGGCACGGGCCCTGGCGCGCATCCCGGAACGCCAGCGGGCCGCGTTGCTCCTGGCCGAGGTCAACGACCTGACGGGCATGGAACTGGCAGAGACGCTTGGTGTCAGCCATGTGGCGGCCCGGGCCCTTCTGACGCGAGCACGGGAAAGCCTGCGCCAGGCCCTCGCCGACGAGAAGCGTCAGGAGAAGGAGCGCGAAGCCGCGCTCGATGCCGCCTTCGCCGAGAAGGCGCGCGTCGCGGACCCGCGCCGTCGCACCGACGATTCGAATGGGCCAGATCGATGAGCCCTGAGTTGGATCGCGCCGCGATGCGTGCCGCCGAGCGCGCCCACGAGAAGGCCCGCATACGGGCGGCCGAGGCGATCGATGTTGACCTCCAGCCGGCCGATGCGGCCTGGCTCTCCGAGCACCTGAGCGGCTGCGCCGACTGCCAGTCAGTCGCCGCCGAATATCGAGCCTTGCACGACGAACTTCGCGGGCTGGCCAGCCCCGAGCCGCCCCGCGATCTGTGGGCTCGCACCTCCGCGGCGCTTGACG
>PMXR01000052.1:77565-99144 GCA_003171035.1 Chloroflexota bacterium | reverse complement strand
TCGACGCAGGTCGTCGTCGTCGGACTGGTGAGCGTGGCCAGCATCGCGACCTTCAAGCGCCAGCTCGGCCGCCTGCCGGGTGTCAAGAATGTCGGCGTCTCTTCCGGCCCCGACGGCGAATTCATCTTCACCGTCGGTCACGGTTCGGACATTTCACTCGGCGATCTCATCCCAACCCTGCCTGCGTTCCAGGCGCGTGTCGTGAGCGAGCGCGAGGGCGTGCTGAACGTTTCCGCGCACGATCCCGAGGCGGAGGGCTAAACTCGGCATCTCGCCTTGCCGCCCACAGGGAGATATCCACGTGCCTCGGTCCGCAGTAGTAATCGCTCTTCCGCAAGCGGAGCTTGTCTCGGTCGCCGATCAGTTGGCTGAGGCAGGCTTTGAGCCGATCGAGGTCAGGACGGCCGATGACCTGGAGGTTCTGCTGAGCCTCCGCAACGACATCGGCGTCGCCATCCTCGACGGCGAGAACGATTTCGACCGAACGCTCGAGATGTATGCGCTCCTCCACGACGACGATCGCAACATCCCGGCGCTCATGGTCGTTGCCGCGCGGGCCCTGGATCGGATGAGCCTGGCCGGCAAGGCGCGGGTCAACGACGAGTACTTCACCCGCCCNNGAGGCGATGCTCATTCGGGCCGAGATCCCGGTCGACGTGACCGCCAGCGGGATCATCGATTCGGAAACGCAGATCGATGAGCCGGTCGGCAACGACGGCAACCGCGGCCAGATCGTCATCGTCTTCAATCCCAAGGGCGGCGTCGGCAAGACGACGATCGCGGTGAACATGGCGGCGATGCTCCAGGTCCGCAAGGGCCAGCGAGTCCTGCTGGTGGACTGCGACACGGTCACCGGTCACGTCGCCTCGTCGCTCGGGATGGAGAACGTACGGACCGTCGCCGATGCCTGGACCGAGGACCTGAGCACGGGCATGGCGGAGAGTTTCGCCGAGATTGCCGCCCCGCATCTCAACGGCGTCTCCGTCCTGGTCATGGCCGAGTCACCGCTCCACACGGAGATCCTGGAGCCCAAGCGCGTGGCCGAGGCGATTACCACGGCCTGTCGCGTCTACGACTGGGTCATCGTGGACATGCACCCGGACTACGGGCCGCTCAATCAGGTCATCTTCGAGCGTGCGGACAAGATCATCGTGCCGGTCACGCCGGATGTTCCCGCCATTCGAGCCGCCGTCCAGCTCCGCGAAGTCGCCGTCGAACTCGACATCCGCGAGCGGCTGGCCATGGTCGTCAACCGTGCCAACAGCGGCGTGTCGGTAGCCGACATGGAGCGGACCGTCGGCATGCCAGCCCTGGCAGAAGTTCGATCGGCCGGAATGCTGTTTGTTCGAGCGGCCAACGAAGGACGCTCCGCGGTCGAACGCTTCCCCAAGGAAAAAGTCATCGAGGACATCGAGAACCTGTGCGATCGGATGATGGCGACGCGCGACTCCGGCGCGACCAAGTCCGGCCAGGGTTTCATGGGGATCTTCAGCGGCGGCCGGAACACCAACCCCTCGATGCGGGCTTCCTAGCCGAGCGCCGTCAGCCGGCCGATCCCGTGGGTCAGCAAAGCTGACACGTTGGCTCCTGCGGTCCTTCGCTCACGCACCTGGGTGCGCTCGCTGCGGTCCTCGTCGCCGCCTCGGTCTCGACCGTCGGACGGCGCTCGGGGGCGGAGTCTCGACCGTCGGACGGCGCTCGGCGGCTCGGACGGGGCGAACAGGCGGTCAGTCCTGGTCGGTGAAGCCCGATTCTTCGGCTGAATCCGGCTCGGGATTCGCGCCGGCGACGGCAGAACGGGCCGGTGTTGCACTGGCATCGGCGAAGGGTCCGGCATCGTGGGCGGCGGCCTGAGTCAGCACCACGCGCTGCGGCTGCGGGATCTCGATTCCGCTCTCGGCGAATGCGGCCAGCAATCGCTTGCGCAGTTCCCCGCCGACCGCCCACTGCTCCGATGCTCGCACCGTGCCCAGGATCTTGAGCGTGATCCCGAACTCGCCCAGAGCCGAGACCCGATCGACGTGCGGCGCTTCCAGGATCCGAGGCGCCCAATCGGCATCAGCGACAAGCGCCTCCCCCACCCCGTTCACCGCGGCCGTGGCCCGCTCGATGTCGGTGCCGTAGACAACCTGGACGTCCTGGTTGATCCGGGCGAAGACGCGCGTCAGATTCGAGGCCACCGTGATCTCGCCGTTGGGCACCGTATGGACGGTTCCGTCCTGGTCCCGCAGTGTCGTCCGGCGCAGCGTGAAGTCTTCGACCATGCCCGAGACGCCGGCGATCCTTACCACGTCGCCGCGGGCGTACTGGTTCTCGATCAGGATCAGCGCACCGTTGAGGTAGTCGCGGACCAGGTGCTGGGTCCCGAGGCCGATGGCGATTCCGGCGATACCGAGCCCCGCCACGGCCGGACCGATGTCGAGGGCGAACCCGGCCTGCAGGATCATAAGACCGGCGATGACGACCACGAAGAAGCGAATCACGTTGACGCCGAGGGCCTCGATCGTGTCCTGCCGCTTCTTCAGCTCCATGGCAGTCAGTTCCGTGGCCGTCCCCTCGGTGCTCTCGCGGTTGAGCAACGCACGGGCCATTCCGCGTACGAAGTAGTGGGCCAGCCGGATGACGATGGCGGCGACTACGACGATGGCCAGGATTGCGCCCAGGGACTGCGCAACGCGCCCGACCGTCTCCGAGTCGACGCTCCAGTTCGCGCCGTTGGGCAGCTGGAGGGACCAGGTGGTCGTCGCGAGGATCGGGATGGCGGGCATGCCGATAGCCTACCCCGCCGGCGGCTCGGGGGCGGCGCTGAGCGGCATTGCGCCGGCATTCCGTCGAGTGCCGCGATGAATAGAAGGCGGCCCCTCGGGAGGGGGACCGAGGGGCCGCGGTAAGGGGTCTTGTATGTTTGCCCGTTTCGCGGGCATTGGCGCTAGATCGAGGCGACGACGCCGCCGATGCGATCGGTGATGAGGGCCGCCACTTCTCGAGCGTGGTCGACGAGTTCGGGCACGCGGCTGGGCGTGATCCTGTTGCCCGAGGCGCGAACCTCGAGCGAGGCCACTACCGAGGCCCGCTGGTCGAAGACCGGCACGGCGATGGCATTGACGGTGGGCTCGTGCTCGCCGAAGGCAGTGGCGAAGCCACGCTTGCGGACTCGGGCCAGCTCCTCGAGGAGCAGGTCCACACGAACGATCGTGTGCGACGTGTACGGCGTGAATCCGATCTTCGAGAGGCGGATGACTTCGCGCTCCGGCTGGGTGGCCAGCAGGACCTTGCCCGGGGCGGTGGCGTGGAGCGGCGAGTTGCGGCCGGTCCGGTCGCGGCCCATGCCTGAGGCATCCGAATAGGCGATCGTCAGAACGCTGTCGCCCTCGAGAACCTCGAGAGTGGTCGTCTCGCGAATCGATCGCGCCAGCGACTCCAACTCGGTCATTGCGATCGCCCGAAGGTCGAGGGACCTTTCGGCGTGACCGCCGAGTCGAACGACCGCCAGTCCCAGCCGGTACTTGCCCGAGTCGTCGTCCTGCTCCACCAAGCCCCGCTTCTGGAGCGTGGCGAGCAGACGCGACGCGGTCGACTTGTGAAGGCCGAGGCGCCGTGCGAGCTCGGTAACCCCTGCCTCTCCTTGAGTGTCCCCGAGAGCGATCAGGAGCGACGCAGCCCGGTCCACCGACCGTACTGCATTGCCATCGAGCATCGTGTCTTCTCCTAACGGGCGGATTGGCAATGGAAGCTAGTTGCTTCCCCTGCAGCCTCGGGGCTGCTCGCCTTTCCGCGCCCGAAGCGGAACGACGCTGTGGAGCTTGTTGCGGCCACCGAGCCGCCTGACCTCGCATCGCCGTTGGACCTACCTGCCTGGGTCGTCATTCCGGGAGGAATGGCCCTTCATGTCCCGCGGTGTGCGACGTCCGGGTGGAATGTTTACATAGTTACTCGGGATTAGTCAAGCCCTCCCCGAGCCACTCCGCCGACTCCTCCGGTGTCAAATTGCAGACAGTAAAGTTCGATCCGGTGTAGTGACGAGACCCTTACCGAATTGGCCGCGACACTTCAATTCCCTAGCAATTCGGCCCGGGCGGATCCTGCCGGAAACGTAGTTCGGGTTCTGTGACCGGCCGGCGCCTCTCGTCGTACCATCGCCTACGACACCACCAGCCGCCCTGGAGACCGCCTTGACCTCCACCTCGCCGAACGCGCTCGCACCGGCCAATGGCTCCGGGATCGACGCCGCCCTGGCTCGCGTTCGGGGTGAGTTTCCCGCACTCGCCCGCCGGCACGGCAACCAGGAGTACAGCTACCTCGACGGTCCTGGCGGAACCCAGGTCCCGCGCGCAACCATTGCCGCAATGACCGGCTACCTGGAGCGGTCGAACGCGAATCACGAGGGCGCATTTGCGACCAGCGAGGAGAGCGACGCCAGGCTGGCCGAGGCGCACGCGGGCGCGGCCGACTTCCTCAACGCCGGCGGACCCGACGAGGTCGCCTTCGGTCAGAACATGACAACTCTGACCTTCGCCGTCAGCCGCGCGATCGGCCGGATGTTGAAGGCAGGTGACGAAATCGTGGTCACGCGGCTGGACCACGACGCCAACGTGGCGCCGTGGCTGGCGCTCCAGGAGGAGCGCGGCGTGACGGTCCGCTGGGTCGGGATTCGCGACGATTGCAGCCTCGACTTCAGGGACCTCGAGAGGTCGCTCGGGCCGCGGACCAGGATCGTAGCCGTGGGGCTGGCATCGAACGCGGTCGGGACGATCAACCCAGTGGGCCGCATCGTCGAGATGGCCCACGCCGTCGGGGCGTGGACTTACATCGATGCGGTGCATGCCGGGCCTCATATGCCGATCGACGTCAGCGCCCTCGACACCGACTTCCTGGTCTGCTCGCCCTACAAGTTCTTTGGGCCTCATCTGGGCCTTCTGTACGGCAAGCCGGAGCGGCTCGATCAGGTGGCCTCCTACAAGGTGCGGCCGGCGCCCGACACCGGGTCAGGCAAATGGGAGACCGGAACCCTGCCGGGCGAGGCCCTGGCCGGACTGATCGGCACCTTCGACTACCTGGCCTGGATAGGTCGCGAGTTCGGCGGCGCCGACGACGCGGCCCCGCGCCGCACGGCGCTGGCGGCGGCGATGCGAGCGATACGCGTAACTGAGCGTGGACTGGCCCTGCACGCGCTCACAGCCCTTCAGGGCGTCCCTGGGTTGACCCTGCGCGGGATCGTCGACCCTGAACGCCTGGATGAACGCGTGCCGACGTTCGCCTTCACGCTGGCCGGCCGCACTCCGCACGAAGTTGCCGCCGCCCTGGGCGAACGCGGAATCGCGACCTGGGATGGCGACTACTATGCCTTTGAACTGATTCGAGCTCTCGGCCTGGCAGAGTCGGGCGGGATGGTTCGGGTCGGTTTCGTCCACTACAACGAACCGCGGGAGATCGACCGCCTCGTCGACGCGCTCAGAGACATAGCCGGACCTACCGCGGCTGGTTCGCCGCCTAGGTCGTGATGGAGGGAGCATGACCAAACAGGGCGTGGCCGCCGCCAAATTGTTCGAGGCCATCCGCAAGGGCGACGACTCCGCCGTCGACGCGGCGCTCGAGGCCAATCCGGAGTTGCTCGACGCGCGCGACGAAACCGGCCTCTCTCCGATCCTCGTGGCGGCATATGCGGGCCGTCGCAAGATGGCCGACCGGATCGCCGTGCTCGAAGCCAAGACTCCGGACGGACTCGACATCTTCGATGCGGCCGCCACCGGCAATGTCGCCGTCGCGAAGGCATTGCTCGACGGCGACCGGGCGTCCGTGGACGACCGTGGACCGGACGGATACACGGCTCTACATTTCGCGGCCTCCTTCGGCCAGCTGGAGATCGCCCGGCTGCTCCTGGGTCGAGGCGCGGATCCGAATGTCGTCTCCCTCAACGACCTCCGCTCCACTCCGCTGCATATCGCCGTCTCGGCCAAACATCGCGACCTGGCGAGCCTGCTGCTGGCTCTCGGCGGGTATCCCAACGCGGTCCAGCACGGCGGCTGGACGCCGCTGCACGCCGCCGCCTACGACGGGGACGAGTCGATCATCGACATTCTGCTCATGCGCGGAGCCGACCCGACACGCTCCGACGACGACGGCAAGACCGCGGTCGATCTGGCCGACGAGAAGGGCCACGCCGCGCTGGCCAACGTTCTGCGCAAGGCCGCCACGCGGCGCTGACGGACCGTCGGGGCGGGCAAGCGCGCAAGGCCGCCACGCGGCGCCCCGACTACCCGGCGATGCCGAGCCAGATGGGCAATTCCTTGGCGAGCGTCGCTAGCGGCAGGGTTCCGTGGCCCAGAACGGCATCGTGGAACGCACGGATGTCGAACCGGGCTCCGAGTGCCGCCTCGGCTTGCTTCCGCAGCCGCGTGATCTCGCGCTGGCCGGTCTTGTAGCAGAGGGCCTGGCCCGGCCAGCAAATGTAGCGGTCGGTCTCGATATTGGCTTCAGTCTCCGACTGGCCCGCGTCGAGGAGCACGGCAATCGACTTCTCGCGGTTCCAGTGGAAGGCGTGGATGCCGGTGTCGACAACGAGCCGCGCCGCGCGGTGGGCCTGGCCGTCGAGCATGCCGAACCGTTCGGCCTCGTTGAGGAAGAGCCCCATTTCGTCGGCCAGGCGCTCGGCATAAAGGCCCCAGCCCTCGACATAGGCCATGCCGGCCATTCGCGAGCCCAGGCGACGGAACGTGTTCAGGCTGGGATGCTCGGTCTGGAGAGAGATCTGGAAGTGGTGGCCCGGCACGGCTTCGTGGAAGCTCATGCTGGCCAGCCCGACATAGCTCCGGCTGGGCAGGTCGTAGGTGTTGACGTAGTAGATGCCGGGCCGGCTGCCGTCGACGGCCGGGCCGAAGTAGTAGGCGGCAGGCGCGTCGGCCTCCTTGTACGGTTCCACCGGCCGGACCTCGCAGGCGGCGCGCGGCAGCGTGCCGAAGTAGGCCGGCGCGGCGGCCATGGCCCGTTCGATCTGGCCGCGAGCGCGGTTCACGAGCTCCTCGACCGACGCCGGGATGGCGGCCGGGTCGCGGCGCAATGCGGCCCGAGCCGACCTCAGGTCTTCGCCCAGACCCAGGCCTCGGGTGATTTCGCGCTGCTCGGAGTGGATCGCGTCCAGTTCTTCGAGCCCGATCCGATGCAGCTCGGCGGCGTCGATGTCGAGCGAGGTCCACGCCCGAATCTGCGTCTTGTAGAGCTCGTCACCGTGCGGCGCCGAGCAGAGCCCCGGCTCGTCGCGCGAGGCTTCGAGGTACTTGCCCTGGAGCGCCTCGAGGAAGCGGCGCTCGGCCGGGCGAACGTGCTTGCCGACGGCGTCGACGACACGGTCGCGGTCGGAGGGCTTTGATACTTTGACTGCTTCGACGATCGGCGACTGATCGTCCGGGATGGCTTGCAGGCGCTCGAGCTGGGCGATGGTGCGCTCGGTCACGATCCGAGCGGCGGTGAGACCGCCCGCGAGACCCTCGCGAACCACGTCGGCGCAGGCGTCCATATACCGGGGGTAGTCGGCCAGGCGGGCTATGAATGCCTCGAACTGGTCCGGGGTCTCGGTCGGCTGGAAGGCGGCCAGCTGCGGCAGCATCGTTTGCGGGCCTTCCATCTGGTCGACGACCTTGAGACGGTCGATGCGCTGGGCCAGCTGCTCGAGCTCGATGTCGCAGATCACTCGCAGGATGTCGAGCGTTATGCGCTCCTCGACCGGCAGGGCCGACGCGGCGCCGTCCGCGTCGATCCGGTCGCACTCCGCCAGCGTGTCGCGGTAGAGCTCGGCGGCCGCGGCCCGGCCCGCCGGGCCCGGGTCGTCCAGCCGGTCCAGGCCCTTCTCGTAGCCGAGGATCGTAGCGCTTATGGGCGACAGTTCGATGACACCGTCCCAGAAACGGTCCGACAGCGCGTTCACGGCGTCGGCCGCGGTGCGGGCGTCGCCCGCGGGGCCCAGGTCACTCATCATCTGCCTCCAGCCACTCGGCAGCGCCCGGACGCCCGGCGGCCCGGGTAGCTGCTTTCGCTAGGTTACAGCGGCCGACGGCGGAGGCAGCCGGACTGGATCGAGCCCGCAGGTTAGCGGCCGCCACCAAACAGCGGCAACTGCTCGCCTGTCGCGTCGGCGACCGCGTCGAGTCCCAGAAACGGTTCCAGATCGTCCAGCGTGACATCCGGCCGGGCCGCGAACTCGGCCAGGTGGTTCCACTTGATGAAGTGCCAGTTCCGCTCCTCGATCGCCTTGCGCAGCAACGGCGAGCGAGCCAGCTTGACCTTGACCAGCTCCGCCCGTTCGGGCGCGATCACGAGGAACCTCACCACCTTGTCGTCGATCGGGTAGCGAGCGTGACGCGTCAGGACCGGTTCGGTCAGCATCGCCGTCCACTCCACCTCGAACAGGAACGTGGCCTTGCGGCGGACGTACCAGGCGCAATCGACACGATCGAGCTCTCCGTCCGGCGCCCAGGTGATCAGCGGCAGGTGAACCTCGCGTTCGGCCTGGTCGAGCAACGTGGAGAGTGCCCGGCCGTCGACATGGCGGGCTTGCTGGCGCTTGCCGATCCAGACGCGCGTCCCCAGCCTGTGGCCTAGATCGGCCAGCAAGGCGATGACCCGGTCGTGCTCGACCGTCCGGCCCTCGAGCTGCTCGAAACCGAAGACGGATTCGGCCGTGCTGTGGGCGGCCGAATAGCTCGCCAGACAAGCCTCGACCAGCGCGCCGTCCGCGACATCGTGGCCCTTGAACATGGCCTCGGTCCGCTCGATCGCGGTACGTTCGCTGAGGTGGCCGCCCGACGAGAGAAGCGAGAAGACGGCCCACTCGACTCTGTCGGCGAGAGGCTGGGCCGCAACGCTCAGATCCTCGTCCGAGGCGAGCCAGTACCGGCCGGGTTCGATCTGGCGAATACGCCGATTGTTGGGCCGGTCGAGTTCGCCGTGGATGATGTCTATGAGCTGATTGACCGGGTCCTCCGCCGAGGATTCGTCGGCCCCCAGGATCAGGGCGGCCGGCTTGGACGTGGCCCCGGCCGCGGCTCCGGGGCTGGACGTGGCCCCGGTCGTGGACGTGGCCCCGGTCGTGGACGTGGCCCCGGTCGTGGACGCGGCTGCGGCCGCGGCTCCAGGCATGGCTCCATACGTTGCTCCGGCCGACATTCCTCCCGGCCCCACGCCGAACGCCTCGACCCAGGCCGACCAGCCATCCCGGGCACCCGGCGGCCGCAGGACTCGAGCCAGGCGGGCAAGTTGGCCCGATTCGTCGAGGCCGATGAGCAGGTCGCCCAGCATGTGATCGAACGTGGCAGGCTCGCCCCGGGCCTTGAGCAGCCCTACCGCCGCTTCGGTGACCGCCTGAGCGGCCACGGCAACCCGGAACGGGCCTTCATCGAGCCTCTCGGGTGCGGCGAAGATGCCGCGACCGCGGACCGTGCCCGGGTCGCCCGCTCCTCCCGCGACCGGCGGCAGAGGCCGGTTGGCTCGGGTTCGCGGCCCCGGCGCCATCACGCCCGTACCCGGCACGAACACCGCGATCCCGGCGCTCTCGTCGTCGCCGCGGTGGAGCCGCGCATCGATGAGGCGGCTGCCGGCTGCCGCTCCCCCGAGCGCCGCGGCCACCAGCGTTGCCGGGTCGGCGTCGTCGAGGAGGATCACGGCCCGGCCGGTCTTGGCCAGGACGGGCGACGCGATCGCCAGCGTCCGGCCGACAGAACGCGCCAGGTCCATCGACTCGTCGGTTGCGGTAGATCTGGCGGCAGGCCGATAGAGATCGTCGTAGGGCAGCAACGCGACCGCCGCGGCGCCGAAGACCCAGCCCGTGCCGTGGTATGAAGCCGCCAGACGTTCCGGGTCCCAGCGCAACGGAGCCTGTCCGAGCACGAGTCGGACGCGCGACGAGGAGCCCGAATGAGACATCCGCTCGCCGTGCAGGCCGAGCTTCCGGAGCGAGCCCGGAGTCGTCTCGCCGACCGTGACGTTAGCCGTCGTGCCCTCCAGCGCGGCGATGTCCGCCCCCAGACGCGCCAGCGCGGACCGGGGCGTGCCGGACTCGAGGCGCTGGGCAAAGGCCTTCACCAGGGTCAGGCCGTCCTCGAAGGCGCGCCACGGGTTGAGTTCATGCCATTCGCGGACCGCCGGCACCTTGAGCTCGCCGTTCGCGATGCGGAGTGGCGCCGGCTTGCTGTGGGCGACGTTGAGCCGGCTGGCCAGGACGACGGCATGCAGAAGCGCGAGACGCAGAGCCGCGTTGACCGCTCCGGCCCGTTCCTCGGCGTCGATCGCGGTCAGGATGGCTCGCAGGCCCAGCAGCTGTCTGGCCGTGTGAAGATCGAGCAACTGGTCGACGAGCGGATGGGTCGGCCGCGGTGCCGGGAAGCGCCGGCGCATCGCCTCACGGACTTCGCCGCTGGACGGGATCGACTCGGCCAGCCGCACGTCCCCGAGACTCGGATCCGCGGAGCGCAGTTCGGCGCCGCCGTCCTTGGCCAGGCAGTACGCGCAGCGGTACTCGCGGGCCAGAGGTCGAAGCAACTCTTCCGGGCCCGACCGAAGATCCGGCAGCGTCGCCGACGCGGCCGTGACTGCCGGGTCCTTGGTGCGGGACCGGGCCGGCTTCCTGCGCGCGGCTCTGCCGTCGGGCCCGAGCGGCGAGGCGATCGGCTGCCAGACCATCGAATCCAGGATCACCGGCCGGCCGCACCTCGGGCACACGCTGGCGTACATGGCGTCGATAGTGCGCAGGACCGTGGATCCGGAGAGTGGCGAGTTGCCGATCGCCGTGGTCGCCGATTCGATCTGGCGAAGGTCCGGCGGGCGCAGCACGACGTCGGCGAGAAGGCGGGTCAGCGGCCACGTCTCGAAATCCGCCGCTCGACGTTGCTCGGCGATGGCGGCGCGGGCGACCCACCCACCGCGGCCGTTCAGGTCGAGGACGACCTCACCCGGCTTGGTCCAGGCCTCGATTGCGGCGACGAAGTCGGCGGCGGGGGCCGGCTGGGCCAGGCGCTCGAAAGCGGGCAGCGACGGAACGCTGGCGAGCACCGGCTCGGGGTTAGTGGCGGCGCGCCCGACCATGCCCCAATTGTGACAGACGCACCGGCGGGCGGGCAGGCCTTGTCACGGTGTCGGGCCGCCATACGAGCCGCCTTGCGAACCTTTCGGGTCGCTCAGGCGAACCTTTCCGCCGCGCGGCGCGAACCTTTTAGGTTCGCAAGCCGAACCTTTTTGGTTCGGCAGTCGTCGGTGAGTGTCAAAGGGTCGCACGGCGCTGCCGGCCGGACCCGACAATGCGCGCAGATGGGGAGAGACGTGGTCGAAGCAGTAGCCGTGGGCTCGGCGCGGGAGGCTCCGACGCTGGACGCGTTCGAGGCCCTCAGCGACCGCTGTCTCGACGATTCGTACCGGCTGGCGGCGGTCATCCTGCGCGATCCGGTCGAAGCGGAGGACGTGGTCCACGACGCCGTCCTGCTCGGCTGGCGCAAGTTCGGCTCGTTGCGCGACCCGTCGCGATTCGACGCCTGGTTCGGTCGGATCGTCCTGAACCTGTGCCGCGACCGGCTGCGGGCGCGCCGCCGTGGCCAGGTCCGCGAAACGGCCTTGATCGCCGAGATGGACATGGGCACTCGCGACGAGTTTGGGCCCGTAGCGGATCGCGATGCGATCGCCACGGCCTTCCCGAAGCTGGATCCGGACCTGCAGGTAGTCGTGGCCCTGCGGTTCTACAAGGACCTCCAACTCGAGGCCATCGCCGAGCTACTGGGCATTCCGCTGGGCACCGTGAAGTCGCGACTTCACACCGGACTGAAGCGCCTGCGCGCCGAACTCGATCGAGCCGGCTGGCGAGGGGAGAACGAACGATGAAGTACCAGGTCGGCCGCGTGGCCGCGGCACCGAACCACCAAGCCGATTCCTCCGGCGGGACCGATCGAATGGAAACAGAACTGATCGGGTGGCTCACCGGACTCGAGCCGACCGGGGCACCGATCGCGCTGCGCCTCCGGACCTTCGCGGACCTTCGGGAAGAGGCCGCCCGGCCGCGGCCGCGACTCCCCTGGTTGATGCCGGCGGTGTCGTCGATTGGCTCACTGGGCGCCGTCGTCATCGGGGCGAGCCTGATCATGCTGATCGCCGTCGTTGGAGCGACGGTGGATCATGTCCACGCGGTCGCGGGAGCGATGGCGCCGCTGGCCGGCAGTGGCTCCGTGCCGCAAACGCCGGGGGACTTCACGGACAGCGGCTACAGCCCGGACCCGGTGACACTATCGATTCTCTTCGCCGCGACGGCTCTGGCCGCCTGGGGTGCGCTCCAGACACGAGTCCACCAGTTCGTGGCGCGCGTGACGTACGGCAAGGACGAAGCTCCTGCCGGCGAGCCTTTCCCGTTCAAGCGGCAGCTTCGCCACGTGCCGCGCGCGGCGTTGGCTACGGGGGCTATTGGGGCTTTGGTCGTGGCTTGGGAATTCTGGGTGCTTCTCACCTACCAGGGCGATGAGTTGATGCCGTCGAACTGGACTGTCTTCTTCCAGTGGCTCGGGCTTATCACGTTCATCCCGTACTGCTCCATCGTGGCTCTGCGCTACCGCCTGGGAGATCGATCGAGCCGCTGGCTGCTGACGGCAACGACCGTGACAGCACTAACCGACCTCCTGCTTGCCGCGCTCGTCACCGTGAATTGGATGGGGATCTACAGCCCGTGGCTGAACGACCTCACAGAGCTGAACTCCAGCCTCCTGGCGGTCTCGACGGTCGCCCTGGCAGCCGGCCTGGCCAGTCGCCACGGAGGAATACCACGGCCTCCAACGTGGATCGCGTCAACCGTCGCGGGTGGTTTCTTCCTGCTCGTGGCGGCCGGGTACTTCATCGTGGGGATGTGGCCGCATACGGCGGACGGCTGGATAACAGACGCCACCGGGATCGCGTCCAGTTGGCTCGGCACGCTCAGCTGGGCTGCGATCACATGGATTGGCGTCTGCGCCTGGCGGCAGCGGAACTCATGGGGCTGGCGGCTGCTTCTCTTCGTTGGGATTGTCGCCCTGCTGGACCGCGTCCCCGGTTACGTGCTTGGGATCTACTCCTCGATCTCAATCGTCAGCCTGCCCCAAGCCAGCGGAAGCCTGCTGGAAACGATCCGAATGCAGTACTTCTGGTGGAAGAGCATGGGCATGGTCCTGGAGATGTTCGGGGTTCTTGTGGTCCTCGTGAGCGGGCTTCGGATCGTGCGGCCGGGCGAGACGCCGTCTGAGGCGGCCGCGGTCGAGGCCGAGCCGATGGCAGGCATCGCGCCAGCGGCGGGTACCGCGCCGGCGGCGGGGAACGGGGAAGGCCTCGCGCCGCAGCCGGAGTTTCCCCCGGTCACTAGCCCGGGTGGTACTAAGTAGCTTGAAAGCGCGGCCGCAGACTCTCCGGCGTGCCCCAGTCCACCATGGCCGGCCCGGCGGTGGTCTATTCAGAGATGTCCGTGGAAGTCGACCCGGTGCGGTCGGCCGCAGCGCCTACGGCTCGTCGAGCTCGTCGGTCTCCTCTTCGAAAGCTTCCTCGCCGGTGACTTCGGCCGGCAGGACGCGATCGAGATCCTCGATGCCCTCGTCTTCCTCGTCGTCCTCGAGGTCCTCTTCCATCAGCTCTTCCTCGCGGAGGAGCGTGCCCTTGGTGTACGGGCGCAGGTCCGAGGAGCGCGCGGCGGTCGGGAAGCTGACCTTGCCGTAGTTGCGCGGGTCCTGGAAGATCTCGCGGATCACAATGCGGACGTCGCGGTCGCCGAGTGACGTGATCCCCGCCGAGTACTTGTTGCCGTCGGCCAGGAGCTTGAGCAGACGAGCTGCGACACGTGGCTCTACGATCCCGATGCGGGTGCCGTTGGCCTCGGCGAAGAGCCGGTTGCCCTCGGCGATCAGCTCGACGGAGTCGCCGGGATTGACGTGAGCCAGAGCGCGCGGCGAAGCCAGGTCCGTCAGCATTGCGAAGCCGGTCTTGCCGGTCTCCTCGACGAAGATAGCCACGGAAGCCTTCTCGGCCTTTTCCGGTGCCGCGTTCTTGTCGCCGGCCTCGCTCATGAGAACGCGCAGCCGCTCGATATTGCGCTCGGCGATCCGGTTGGTGGGGTCGAGAGCCAGCGCGATCTGATAGTGCTCGCGTGCCTCCCCTAGTTCGCCCAGCTCCCACAGGGCCTTGGCCAGGCGGTTCTCGGTCTCCGCGTCGGGCCCGAGTTCCAGCATCTTGCGGTTGGTCTCAACAGCCTCGGCCCAGGAACCTGCCGCGGCGTGGCCGATCGCCAGCTCCGCCAGCTGGCGCTTGATCCGAACGGTATTGCCGCCGGTGGTCTTTTCGATCTCAGGGAAGGCCAAGGATCAGGTTCCTTTCGTGAACTGCGCCAGACCGAAGCTGGAGCGGCGAGAGGCGATGGCCGCCACCTCGCGGAAAGCACGCCAATGCGGAAAGCACGCCAATAGTGACGAGATATCTCCCGTCCGGACCATGCTTTCTAGCATCCGGGCCTCGCTCTGTCAACGCGGGGCCTTCAGGACCGCCGATTCAAGCTCGATGAACGAAGGCCCGCAGTTCGCCGGCCCACTGCTGGAGATCGAGGGTGAAGTCCTGCGTCCTGATCACCAGGCCCGTGAGTTCGAGCAAGTCGTTGAACTGCGGGATGGCCTGCTGGACGATGCTCCCCGACAGCGAGCTATAGGGTGCGAGTTCCGTAACGTCGTAGGCCGACCACCGGCCATAGCGCTCGACGTAGGCGCGATCGAGGTCGTTGAGTGGCTCCGGCAGTGGATCGACCCACGCCGCCCCGAAGAACTCGAGCGTCCAGTCGGCCGCGGCGTCGCACATCATCACCGACCCGTCGGCGAAGGACAGTTCGATGGGGCCGTCGCTGGCGTTGACTTCGCCCTGGAACACATAGTGGAGCCGCCGAATCCGGGCTAACTCGCGGCCGACGAGATCGGGCACGGCCCTGAGCCGGCTACCCCGATCCCACCCCAGGTGGCGCGGCAGCCTCGCACCAGGCGTCATGACCAGCGTTCGGAAGAGGTGGTCGAGTGTGGCCTTGCAGTCGCTCGTCAACCCGGTATGAACCTCGGACCGGCCGATGACGGTGCTGCTGGGCGACGCCAGCCAGTGGAACCTCTCCGCCTGCGGCAGTTTCGCGATCGGACCGGCCGCGCTGTCGCCCCTCGCCACGCGCTCGATGCCGGCAAGCTCGGCCGCCATCTCGTCGGCGTCGCAGTCGGGCGCCAGGGCCATGAGCCGGGCTGCATCGAGTCCGGCGCGGGCGTCGAGGAACCGCCGCTCGCGGCAGAAGACGATTACGCCGGCATTGATGAACTCGGCCCGTTCCACGCGCGGAACGGCCCTCAGAACGGTGTAGGCGAACGGGCTACGCGCCAGTCCGGACACGCTCTGCCTCCTCGGCGAGTTTGCGGTGGACCGCCAGCCGGCGGGTCATGTAGTCGAGGTACGCGGCACGATGAGCGGCGGGGTCGGGCAGGCCGTCCTGCGGCACCAGCCAGTCGTCCGGGATGGCCTCGACGAGGGACGCGAAAAGTTCCGCCGTAAGCAGCGGCGCCAGGCGATCGTCGGCCTCCACGATGGAACCGGCCATCGGCAGCAGCACGTGGTTCTTGATGCCCGCCATCGGCTTGCGGGCGTGAGCTGCCGCGTCCTTCCAGGTGTGGTGGATGTAGAACGCCGAGCCGTGGTCGATGAGCCACAACCGCCTGTGCCAGACGAGCATGTTGGTGTTTCGGGCGTCGCGGTCGACATTGGTCACAAACGCGTCGAACCAGACGACGGCTGCGCAAAGATCGGCCGGAGGCACAAAGCCGGCGGCCGGATCGAAGCCAAGCGCGCCGGGGAGGAAGTCCAGACCTACGTTGACGCCGCTGCTCCGCTGGAGCAGTTCCCGGATCTCCTGGTCGGGCTCGGCGGCCGCCAGACGCGGATCGAAGTCCACCAGAACGATCTCCGGGACGAGCAGCCCAAGAGCGCGGCCGATCTCGCCGGCGAGCAGCTCTGCCACGAGCGCTTTCTCGCCGTGGCCGGCGCCGCGGAACTTGGCCACGTACAGGCCGTCGTCGTTGGCCTCGACCACGGCCGGCAGCGAGCCGCCCTCGCGCAGCGGGGTTACGTAACGAGTGGCGACAACATGACGAACCACACCGCAAGTATCGGTCCGCAGGAGTCACGGCGCACAGGGGGTACGCAAGTCCGGGGCTTACCCAGGGAGTGGCGGCCAACTCGGGGAGTGGCGGGCCGGCTACCGCGCGATCAGACCCCACACGACGATCGCCACCCCGGCGAGGGCCAGCAGCCCCAGCTCCTGCGCCAGTGGCAGGTTCTCGGTGAGCGGATCCTCGGAGTCGCGGATGTCCATGACCATGTACACCACGAGCGTCATCAGCGCCGGAATGAAAAGCCTGGGCAGGCCGAGGGTTCGCAGCACGAACGTGCCCACGGCGACAGGCAGGGCGTACTCGCCGAAGGCGACGATGCGGACGATGCGATCGCCTCGTTGTGGAGACGAGAGCGAGGCGAGCCGGTACCCGACCGAGCCGGCGACCGCGGCACTCAGGGCCACGAAAACTGCCATCTGGTGGGTGGTGAGAGTGTGGCGATCCATGGCGAGTCCATTTGGGACCAGGCCAGCTGCGGCCACGAATCCCAGGAAGGCCAGCGTTATGGTGCCAATGCGGACCGCCAGCGGTCGTGGATGCGGGGGCAGATCGCGCTCATCGACCTCCACCGGTTCGGCCACGATCTCGGCCAGGTCGAATTCCGTGCGTCGTCTGGCGCGCAGGCGTACGGCGGTCCGTCCCGCGACCACTGCCGCCGATGCTCTGGACTGCTCGGTCTCCAAAGCCTCAGCCCGAGCGATGACGTCGGGAGCCGTCTCGAGGCTGAAGACCCACGCCACCACGGCCCAACCGATCACGAAGTCGAAGACGAGCCACGGCCAAGGAGCCGCGAGGCGGGCAACCCCAGCGATCGATGCGGCGGCGAGAGCCGGGAGCACCATCGGGATGAGGGGCATCCGCCACGGCATCCGTTCGCCGGCGATCCAGCCGGTTGCTGCGGCCGCGGCAGCGGCGATCAGGAATGTAACGAGCAGGGCCGGCGCCGGGTCGAGCCAGTGGGCGAGAACCGCTACCGACGCCAGGAGAAGCCCGAGTTCGCGGGCTGCATTTCGTTGCTGCATACGATCATGGTACGAAACCCGGCCCGATCGCGGCGAACCCGGCCGCGGCTACCGCCGTTTCGCCGCCGCTTCAACCCTGCCGGGCTTGCCGGATACCCACTCGAGGAGGCCGTCTCGAGACCTGGTGTTCATGACCTGATCCGCGGCCAACCAGGCTCGGCGGGCCATCGCGGTGCCCCAGCGCAGGTTGTCGAGCTCCTCGGTCCGGTGGGCGTCGGAGTCGATGGTGAAGACGCACCCGAACCCGGCGGCCCGGCGCGCTCGGACGTCGGACAGGTCGAGCCGCTCATCCGAGCCGTTGAGTTCGAGAGCGGTGCCGGTTGCGGCAGTTTCGGAGTAGACGGCGTCCCAGTCCAGATCCAGGTCGTCTCGAGTGCCGATGTAGCGGCCGGCTGGGTGAGCGATGACGTCGACGTTCGGGTTGCGGATCGCGGCCAGAGTTCGTGCGGTCAGCTGCTCCCGAGTCTGCCGGCGGGAAACGTGGACCGAGGCCACGACCAGGTCGTAGCGGGCCAGCAGCTCATCGGGATAGTCCAGCGTGGCGTCCGCCCGGATCTCGAGCTCGCAGCCGTGGAGCAGCCGGAAGCCTTCGGGCGACGTCTCGGGCGGCGCGGTCCCGGCCGCTTCTTCGGCTTCGAAACGCCGGTTGAGCGCAGCCACGATGGCTCGCTGCACCTCGACCCGCTCGGTCGTGAGGCCACGGGCGATGGCCAGGCCGGCGGTGTGGTCGGTCAGCACCAGATACGAGTAGCCGCGCCGCCGGGCCGACTCAGCCATCTGCTCGATCGTGTGCACGCCGTCGGACCAGTCGGAATGGCTGTGGCAGTCGCCGCGCAGATCGGCCCGGTTCACGAGTCGCGGCAGCGTTCCGGCCAGCCCCGCCTCCACCTCGCCACGGTCCTCCCGGAGCTCAGGCTCGATGAACGGCAGCCCCAGGAATCCGTAGGCCTCCGTCTCGGTCGGAAACGTCAGCAGCTCGACCGCTGCGCCCGACTCCCCTGCCGCCGGCTCGCCGTCTTCGCCGAGCCGCAGATAACCCTTCTCAGAGAGGCTCCAGCCCTTGTCGCGGGCCATGCCACGCAGCCGGACGTTGTGCTCCTTGGACCCGGTGAAGTGGATCAGGTAGGTGCCGGCCTCGCCGGGCGGCATGATCATCAGATCCACCTGCGGACCGCGGAGCAACCTGACGGCGGCTTTGTGCGGGCCCTTGGCAATGACAGTCTCCACGGAGCCCAGCGAAGTGAAGCGGTCGACCAGATCGAGCGGGCGGTCGGTCTCGGCGAGCAGGTCCAGGTCGCCGATCGTCTCGCGGCGGCGGCGGAAGGAGCCGGCCGCCTGTATCGACCGCAAGCCCGGAACGCCGGCCAGCTCGGCCAGAAGCGTCTCCACGACCGCTTCTGCCTGGCCCAGCCGCATCCGCTCCTGGCGCGTCTCGAGCGCGGCGATTCCCGCCAGAACGCCCTGCTCGGTCTTCTCCGACATGCCCTTCAGACCGCGCAGGGAGCCCGATTCGGCCGCCCGGCGCAAGTCTTCGAGCGTCTCCACACCCAGTTCGTCGTGGAGCTGCTTGACGGTCCGGGGACCGACCCCGGGGATCCCCAGCAGAGCCACAAGACTCGGCGGCACTTCCTCGCGCAGCCGGTCGTAGAACTCCATGTGGCCGGTTCGGGCCAGCTCCTCGATCTTCTTGGCGATCGCATCTCCCACGCCCGCGATCCGCGGCGGGTTGCCCGCCAGATAGGCGCGCGCCACTTCGACCGGGGAATGGGCGATCGCGTCGGCCGCCTTGTGATAGGCGACGGTCTTGAACACCAGCTCGCCCTTGACCTCGAGCATGTCCCCGATCTCGTGGAAGATTCGGGCCAGCTCGCCGTTGCTTGGGATTGGGGGCGTCTGCGGCGCAGCCATCGGTTCCAATGGTAGCCGGAGGTGATGACTCTGCCCCGAGGCTACGGTCGTGCCGCGCGGCGCGAGCCGCTCGTCCCTGGTGCGGCGGAGTCCGGCTACTGGGCCACGTCCGACTGCCACGCTTCCACGACGCGGTCGCGGCCGGTCCGCTTGGCTGCGTAGAGTGCCCGGTCGGCGCGCTCGACGATGTCGTCGATGGCTTCGTCGGAGAACTGCCCGGAAGCCACGCCAACCGACACCGTGACCCGCTCCGTCACGCCGGCATCGAGCAGATCCATATCGTGGACGTTCTGGCGGATGCGCTCGCCGATCTCCATGGCGATGCCCTGCGACGGATTGCGCAACAGAACCAGGAACTCCTCGCCACCGAAACGAACCGGCACATCCTCGTCACGGACCGAGTACTGGATGGCGTTGGCGATCGACTTCAGGACCACGTCACCCACCTGGTGGCCGTAGCGGTCGTTGAGCAGCTTGAAGTGATCGACATCGATGGTCACGACCGCGACGCGGTCGGTGGAGCGGCGGCGGCTGGCGATCAGCCGGCAGTACTCGTCGAAGTAACGGCGGTTCGGCAGCTGAGTCAGCTGATCGGTCCGGGCCTCGGACTCGGCCGCCTGATGCGAGTAGACGCGGGCCAGGGCCGCGGATGCCTCGGCCGCGGCGCTGTTGAGCAGACGCACCGCGGCCTCGGGCCAGACATCACCGGTCCGGCGCGAAAGCACGATTGCGCCCGCGACCGAGCGCCCCGACTGGAGCGGCGCGGCGAGTGTATTGCGCAGGCCGTAGGCATCGCGGAGCCGGTAGGCGATGCGGTCGGCCACGTCCCGAGCCGCGGCCGAGCCGGCCGAGTTCTGCGATCGCATGGGCATGCGGCTCCGGATCGAAGCAGTGGCCTGGTTCGCGGCCGCGGCGGGATCGAACGTGCGATCGTCCTGCCACACGACGTCGGGCTCGCCATCGTGGATCCGCACCGGTGAATTGCCCGGCGTCTGCCGCGGCATCTCGCGCAGGTGGCGGTTCTCGATCGGCTCGACCTGGCGGATCGGCATCACCATGTTCGATGTGGGAGTGCCGGGCAGCATCGACACGAAAGCCACGTCCAGGACCTTGCTGCCCGGCCGGAGCCGCACCACGGCCACGTGGTCCGCGTTGGTGGCCGCCCCCAGTTCGTGGACGATCGCCTCAACCACGGCATCGGGCGAAACCGACCTCGACAGTGCGCGCAGGATGCGCCCGAAGCTCTCGGACTCGGAGTTGCGCCGCTCGTATTCCACGCCGGAGACTCGGGCATTCATGACGGCCGAGGCGACCAGACCGGTCACCGCCACCGACAGAGCCAGATTGGTGGCGTCGCCGCGAGCCAGGAAGAACTCGACCAGCCCGTTGCCGATGAGCAAAGCGACCGAGATTCCGAGCAACGCCCAGGTGAGGAGGACGCGCGGGGACCGTCCTCCTGAATCGTCTCCAGGAGGACCCTGGTTGCGGAACAGGCTCACCGCTGAAGCATGCTCTTTCGAGGCGCCTCGACGGGCGGCCCGGCACGGTACATCGGGACTACGGGGCGCAGTACTTCCGTGCTATCGAGGCTGAATCGGGGCATTTCTGTCTCGTTGACCCACTTGGCGAACCCGGACTAAACTCGATCCGATCCGAGGGTGAGTTTTTCCCTGTCCCCCCGCGATCGTCAATACCCGCTTTGGAGGATCGCTCCCTCAGTGGAGACCGGACCCAGTACCAGCGGCGCCGGACTCGCCAACAGCGCGTCCTACGCCATCGTCATGAACCCGGTCCGCCGAGCCCTGCAGCGGTAAGCGCCTCCAACGCGAGCCACCGACGGGCGGGACGGACCCGCCTTCGAGGTGGCATATGCTCTATCTGAGCCAGACTATCGGCCGGCCTGTGCGCGACCAGCACGGAGAGCCGATCGGAACCGTAGCCGACCTTATCGTCGCCATCGGCGATCGCTACCCGCCCGTCACCGGCATCGTCGTGAAGAACAACGGGCGAGAGATATTCCTCCACTGGAATTCCGTTACCGCGCTCGATTCGGCCGGCGCGACCCTCGGCACGTCCGCCATCGACATCAGCAAGTTCCAGCAGCGGCCCAACGAGATCCGCCTCAAGCAGGACCTGATGGACCGCCAGATCGTCGACATCGACGGCCGCAAGGTGGTTCGCGTCAACGACCTCCGGCTCGACGAAGTGGAAGGCTCGCTGCATCTCGTCGCCGTCGATGTGGGTGCGTCCGGCCTGCTCCGCCGGCTCGGCATCGAGGGCCCCTGGCGGACCATCGCCCACGGCCTCAATCGCGACGTTCCTGAGAAGTACATCGACTGGGAAGACGTGGACCCGGTCGAGCGGACCATCGCCAGCGTCAAGCTGAGGGTCCCCCATAAGGGCCTCGCCGAACTGCACCCGGCCGACCTGGCCACGATCATCGACCAGCTCAGCCGCAGCGACCGCGTCGGAGTCAT
>PMXR01000052.1:0-77546 GCA_003171035.1 Chloroflexota bacterium | reverse complement strand
CGCGCCGCCGACATCCTCGAAGAGATGGATCCGGACGAGGCCGCGGACCTGGTCGCCGACCTTTCGGACGAGAGCCGCGAGGAGATCCTCGGCCTGATGGAGAAGGAAGAGGCCGACGAAGTCCAGGAACTGATGACGTACGCCGAGGACACGGCCGGCGGCATCATGACCACGGAGTTCGTGGCCGTCCCCGCCACCCTGACCGCAGCTCAGACCATCGATCGGTTGCGTGATCTGGAGCCCGATGCCGAAACGATCTACTACGTCTACGTCACCGATTCCGACGAGCGCCTGGTCGGTGTTCTGTCCCTGCGCGACCTGATCGTGGCCAAGCCGAATGTCCTGATCTCGACCGTGATGTTCGACGAACCCGTAGCCGTCCGCACCGACGCCAGCCAGGAAGAAGTCACCGAAGTCGTGGCCCGCTACAACCTTCTGGCAGTGCCGGTCGTGGACGCCGAGGGCCGCCTCGAGGGCATCGTCACCGTCGACGATGCCATCGACACACTCCTGCCCCAACCCTCGAAGCGCCGCTTGCCGCGGCTCTTCAGCAGGTCTGGGACCACGGAGCGATGAAGGCACCGAGCCTCACTCTGAGCCCACGGGCCGTAAACCGAGTTCGTTTCGCCGCCATCCTGGGCGTCCTGGGCCCCGGGCTGGTCAGCGGTTTCGCCGACAACGACGCCGGCGGCATCACCACGTACTCCGTGGCCGGCGTCAAGTACGGCTACGAACTTCTGTGGGTGCTGCTGGCAAGCCAGATCGTCCTGTTCTTCACCCAGGAAGTCGGGGCTCGGCTGGGGCTGGCGACCGGCCAGGGCCTCACCGGGCTCGTCCGCGAGCGGTTCGGCGTTCGCTGGGTGACGTTCCTGACGATCACGATGCTCATCGCCAACGTCGGGTCGATCGTGGCCGAGTTCGCCGGCACCGCCGCGGCCCTCAGCCTATTCGGGGTTTGGCCAGCGGTCAGCGCCGCCATCGCGGCGACGGTCGTCATCCTGCTGATAACCCGCGGCAGCTTCGGCAAGGTCCAATACCTGTTCGTGGCCGTCGGGATCGGCGTGTCGTTGGCTTACTTCGCGTCCGCCGTGATGGCACACCCGGACTGGGGCAAGGCCCTCTCCTCGCTCGTGATTCCAAGCGGCTCCGGCAGCGCCGCCTACTGGCTGGCCGTGGTGGCGACCGTCGGAACGACCATCACCCCCTGGGGCCAGGCCTTCATCCAGTCCTATTGCGCGGACAAACGCCTTGGACCCGAGGACCTCATCGGCGAACGGCTGGACGTGGGCCTGGGCGCACTGCTCACAAACTTGATCGCGGCCTTCATCGTCGTCGCGTGCGCCGCGGCCCTCTGGTCGCACAACGTCGTCATCAACACGGGCAGCGCCGACGCCGTGCCGCAGATTGCCAAAGCTCTGGCTCCGCTCGCCGGCGAGGCCGCCACGGTGCTCTTCGCCGTCGGCCTGCTGGCTGCTTCGTTCCTGGGACTGGGCGTGGTGCCTCTGACCAGCGCATACGCCGCCTGCGAAGCGTTCGGCTGGGAAACGGGCGTGGACTGGCGCTTGCGCGAGGCCCCCGCCTTTTACGGGCTGATCATCTTCTTCATCGTCTTCGCCGCGTTCTTCGTGCTCATTCCGGGCCTGCCTCTCGTCGAGGTCATGTTCATGGCCCAGGTTCTGAACGCCTTGCTCCTGCCGTTCGTGCTGGTCTTCGTCATGCTGCTGGCGTCCGACAAGACGTTGATGGGCCCTCTGGTAAGCGGTCGCTTCCTGCAGCTGGTCGGCTGGGCCGGGACGGGGCTGCTGGTGGTGCTGTCGCTGACGCTGGCCTGGTCGTCGTTCTTCGCCCCGGCCTGACGCGGCACCCAGGGCTAGGCGCGGACGCCCAGTTCCGCCCAAACTTCGGCCATCTCCGTGGCCGCGGTCCGCATGTCGTGGCCGGTAACGGACCCGGGCCCGGCCGCGCCCAGACGCGCTCGCAGGTCCGGATCGCGGAGCCGCTCAAGGGCCGATGCCAGCGCGGCCGGGTCGGCGGGCGGGATCAGCAGGCCGTTATCACCGTCGTTGACCACTTCGACCAGACCGCCGACAGCCGCCGCGATGACGGGCGTGCCGCACGCCAACGCCTCAATCGCCGCCAGCCCGAGCGGCTCGCCACGAGAGGGAACGACCACGACGTCGGCCGCTCGCATCCATGCCGCCACCTCGGCCGGTGGTGCCGGCGGCACGAGCTTGAGATTCGAATCTCCCCGAGCGATCGATTGGCCCAACGTGCCACCGCCGACCATGACTCCCGACCACCCGGTCCCGGCCGCGAGAACGAGTCCGGCGGCGAAGACGTCGGCGCCTTTGCGCTCCGAGAGAGTTCCAACGTACAGGGCGAGCAGCCCATCCGGCGCGCCCAGCCTGGCGCGCTCCGTGGCGCGTGCCGTGGCGCGCTCCGTGGCGCGGTCCGTGGCGCGCGCCTTCGCTTCGGTGCCGCCGGCCGGCTTGAACAACTCGCGATCCAGTCCCGGCGATATGACCCGCGGGGTCGCCCCCAGCTTCTGCACGTAGCCCGCCGTATAGGTTGAGTTGGCGACGATCGCTCCAGCGCCGCGCACGACCCAGCCGGCCAATGCGTGGTGGAAACGGTTGCGCCGGGCGTAGTCGATCACGTCGCCGCCGTGTGCGTACGCGAGCAGCGGGATGCGGCGCAACCGCGCGGCCAGCAGCCCGATGACTCCCGCGAAGTAGACCGGATGCGCCTCCACGCCGTCGAACCGGCCACGCGCCGTGAGCGCCCGCCATGTGATCCCGATGTGCCGGACGATCGAGTTGTGGCGGTAGCTGGACGGTCCGGCCACGACGACGTCCACGCCTCGTTCGCGCAGCGCATCCACGCGCCGAGCTACAAAGGGGCTCATGTTCGGCCGGTCCGGCGTCGGATAGATGTTGGTCACGACCAGGATCCGGGTCGGACGCGGCCGTGCGGGTTGTGGCGGAGGGGCCGAGCGCTCTGTCATATAGGGAATGATGCCAGGGCCGCTCCGGCGACGCGGCGCCGGCACGCCTTGCCGGAGTTCAGGTGGCGCCTCGCTCCGCGCCCACCGCGGATCCGACCGTGTCGCTACCATTAGGCGATGCCCCGAAAGATCCTGTGCGTGGTCGGCGCGCGACCCAATTTCATGAAGGTGGCGCCGCTGCTGACGGCCTTTCGGCGACGCCCCGAGACCTTCGACGCGAAGCTGATCCACACCGGCCAGCACTACGACGCCGTCATGTCCGATGTCTTCTTCGAGCAACTCGGCATGCCCGCTCCCGACATCCACCTCGGTGTCGGCCCCGGCAGCCACGCGGCGCAGACTGCCAGGATCATGGTCGCGTTCGAGGAGATCGTGACCGAGCAGAAGCCCGATCTCGTGCTGGTTGTCGGCGACGTCAATTCGACGATCGCCGCGGCCATCGTGTCGGCCAAAGCCGGAATCCCCCTGGCCCACGTTGAGGCCGGGCTGCGCAGTTTCGACCGGCGCATGCCCGAGGAGATCAACCGCATCGTGACCGATGCGCTGGCTTCCTACCTCTTCGTGACCGAAGAGTCGGGAGTGGAGAACCTCGCCCACGAGGGCGCGGACCCGACCCGGATCTTCCTCGTGGGCAACGTCATGATCGACACGCTCGACGCGCTCCTGCCCAGGATCCGGGAACGGCATATGGCGGCCGAACTCGGACTCGAGGCCGGCAGCTACGGCGTCGTGACGCTGCATCGGCCCTCCAACGTCGACGACGAACCCACCCTGGCCCGCCTCGTCGGCGCCCTCGAACGGATCGGTTCCCGCCTGCCGCTGGTCTTTCCGGCGCACCCGCGGACGCGTGAGAGGCTGGCGCGGAACGGCCTCGACAAGAAACTTGCCAGTTCGTCGGTACGGGTGGTCGAGCCGCTGCCGTACGTGGAGTTCATCAGCCTGGTCTCCGAGTCACGCCTGGTTCTGACCGACTCGGGCGGAATCCAGGAAGAGTCCACGATGCTCGGCATTCCGTGTCTGACCCTGCGCGAGTCGACCGAGCGTCCGATCACGATCAGTGTCGGCACCAACAAGCTTGTCGGCGTCGATCCGGAAGCTGCGGTGGATGCCGTCGAGGCTGTACTCTCCGCTCCAAGGGGCGAGCTTTCCTATCCCCCGTTGTGGGACGGACATGCCGCCGAGAGGATCGCCGAGATCTTGAGCGGGGTCGAATTGCGGCCTCTGTAGGCCGGCCGGCGGAATAGCGGAGGAACAGTGAAAGAGGATCGTTCGGTCGGAGTGATCGGCTTGGGCTACGTGGGCCTGCCGCTCGCGCTGGCCTTCACCGAAGCCGGACTGAGTGTCACGGGCGTCGACGCGAACCCGCGCCGGGTCGCGGAACTCAACGCGGGCCACTCCCCCATCGACGACATCGACGACGATCGCCTCCGCAAGGCCATGAAGTCCGGGCTGACGGTGGGTGCCGCCGACCCGGCCGTCCTGGCCGGCATCGACGTGGTCGTCGTTTGCGTGCCAACTCCGATCACCGACGCCAAGGATCCCGATCTGGCGCCGGTGCTGTCGGCCGCGAAACTGGTTCGCGACGCGTTGAAGGCCGGCCAGCTCGTGATCCTGCAGTCGACCACCTTCCCGGGCACCACGACCGGTCCGTTCCGGCTGGTTCTCGAGGAGACGGGTCTGGTCGCCGGTCGCGACTTCGATCTGGCATTCGCCCCCGAGCGCGTCAATCCGGGCGATCCGTTGAGCTCGGGCCGGCTGGTACCGAGATTGGTCGGCGGCGTCACTCCGGAAGCGACGGCACGCACCAAGAAGCTGTTCGAGAACATCAACGCCACCGTGATCCCGCTCTCCTCGCCCGACGCGGCCGAGATGGCGAAGCTGCTCGAGAACGTCTTCCGCAACGTCAACATCGCCTTCGTCAACCAGCTGGCCCTCCTGTGCGAGCGGATGGGGCTCGACGTCTGGGAAGTCATCGACGCGGCCGCGACTAAGCCGTTCGGGTTCATGGCGTTCCGGCCCGGACCCGGCGTGGGCGGCCACTGCATCCCGATCGACCCGTACTACCTGTCGTGGCGTGCCCGCGAATTCGACTTCGTGGAGCGGTTCATCGAGCTGTCCGGCGACATCAACCTGGCCATGCCCCGGCACGTGGTCGAACTGGCCGTGGACGCCCTCAACGAGCGCGGCCGCTCCCTGAAGGGATCGCGGGTGGGGGTGATCGGAGTCGCCTTCAAGCCCGACGTTCAGGACGCCCGCAACACCCCGGCCTCCGAAGTGCTGGCACTTCTGGCGGCCCGTGGGGCAGATGTCTCTTTCCACGACCCGTTCGTGCCCGAGCTCCGTGACTCGGCCGGGCAGGTCCGAAGCTCCGTGTCGCTCGAGGAACTGCTCTCCGGCTCGGACCTCATCGTGGTCGTGACTCCGCATCGGAAGCTCGACTGGGACGCCATCTACGAGCGCGCCGACCTGATCGTCGACACCGTCAACAGCTCGCGAGGCCGGGTTCGGCGTGCCCGCCAGGTGCTGCGCCTCGGCGCGGGCTGGGCTGCGCCGGACGTTTCGGCGGCCGCCCGCTAGGTTCCGTACAGGTTGCGGTGGCGGCGCGGCGGCCACCGTTCGACCTAACGCGCTCGGCCCAATCGCGACATCGCCATCTCCGAAAGGCGACTGATCAGCCGGCGGCCATGCCCCATCAAGACCTTGACCTCGTCCTTGCCCGGCACGAAGAGCGAGAAGGGCGACTGGCCGGACACGTGGCTGGCCAGCATGATCGCGATCGCCGCCTGCAGCGAGTAGGAGAAAACGGACGCAAGCGAGGCGCCCACGATTCCGTAGATCGGAATCAGGTAGATGTTGAGGGCGACGTTGCTGGCCAGGACGACGACCATACCGAAGGCCATCAAGCCCGGGCGGCCCCGGCCCCCGACATAGCTGCCGAGCACTTTGGCCACGCTCATCGAGACGGCCCCCGGCAGTAGAACGAGGAACGCCGGCAGGCTGTCGGCGAAGCGGGGCAGGATCAGGTGGATGCCGACGAACGCCATCGGTATCAGGCACAACGCGAATAGCACCGTCACAAGCGTGGTCAGCCGGCCAACCCGCCCGACCCATTGATTCGCCTCTTCAGCCGTGGCCCCCGCCACCCGCGGCAGGAAGATGATGGCGATTGATTCGGGGATGTCGAAGATCAGTTCGTCCATCGCCACGGCCATGCTGTACTGGCCCAGCGCGTAGCGGTAGTTCGACATCTCCGCCTGGATGAGATACGTGTCGGCTCGGTAGTTGAAATACCCGGCGAAGAGCGAGGGGGCGATCCGGGCTCCGTACGAGGCGATGTCGCGCAGCGAGGCCGGCTCCTGGCCGGGGCTCGTTCGGCCGAGGCGTCGAACCGCGATCCACACCAGCACCATCATGAGGATGTTGTACGAGATCGCCCCGACCATTGCCCCGTTGATTCCGAAGCGCAGGAACAGGACGAAGATGATCAGCAGTGCCAGCAGCACCGCGGCCAGCCAGATCTGGATAAGGCTGTACACCTTGACCGCGTGGCGGCCGTACAGGATGGCCCCGCCGCACGAGACCACCATCCAGATCGGAACGTTCAGCAGGGCGATCGGTACCAGGTTGGCCGGTGCAGCCCGCCACACACTTGACTCGAGCGTCGGCAGGCAGAACCACATGATCACGAACATTGCCGCGGTGATGACCGACACGAATATCGCGATCGCCCGAATGAGACTCCCCATCGAGGCGCCCTTGCCGGCGTAGTAGTTGATCGCACCGGGCAGGCCGAACAGGCCCAGCGTGGCCAGCATCCCCGGCAAGCTGACGACCGCGACGTAGGCGCCCTTGTTGTCCGGCCCGAGCGCCCGCGATAGGAGTATCGAGCTCAAGAACGAGATGACGAAGAGCGTTACTCGCGTCGCCATGACGCTGGCGACGCGCTTGGCGAACATGCCGGTTACGGCCCGTTTGGGCGCGGCGACCGCTGCCTCCTCGACGGACTCCGAGAGCAACGCGCCGTCGATTACGTCGGACGGCTCGTCGATCAGCTCGGGGCCCAGCTCAGTCGAACTCATTACGCGCGCTGCTCAAGTCGAAGCCACGGTCGTGGAATCCGGGCCGGCGGTCGCCTCGGCGGCCGCGACCGGGCCGGCAGCCACGCCGAGCGTTTCCAGGACGGTCCTCGCCCGCGCATCCCAGGTGTTGGCCGGGGCGACGGTGTAGGCGCGGGCGGCGGCGGCGCAGCGCTCGGCAAGGCCGTCTTCGGTAAGCATCCGCACGATCCCCTCGGCCAGGCCTTCGGCCGTGTCCGGGGTGACGATTCCGGCACCGGAGGCTTCAAGCAGCCGAGCCGTCTCGGTGACTTGCGTCGCCACGATCGGCTTGCCGTAGCTGAGATAGTCCCAGAGCTTGATCGGCAGAACGAAGTTGGTGTATTCGGTAATCGGCCTGGGGATCACGCATACACGGACGTCCCGAAGCAGCTCCGCGAGACCGTCTCGGCCGGTGCGGCGCGCCTCCACATACGGGGGCAGGGACGCCTGGCGTTCCGGGGGCAACGCGCCCACGGTCACGAGCTTCGCATCCGGGCAGCGCTCCCTGACCAGAGCCATGGCCGCCACGAGCATTTCGTATCCGTCCGCCCAGCCTGTGCCACCGACATAGCCGACCAGAGGTTGACTGCCGGCGCCGAGATCGGGCGAGGCCGGGTCCGTTCCGGGCGGCAGCAGTTGCGGCGAACGAAGATGGAGCACCTTCGCGAGACCCAGGGATTGAACGTAGCGAACAGTGGCGATCTGTGCCATCACCGGCGTCGTCACACGCCAGGCCCAATCCATGAAGACGCGGAGCTTCCGTCGCGGGTACATGTAGCGGTAGAACTGATATGCATCGCGGAAGTAGACACCAACTGGATGCCCGAGCAGGCGCATCAGCAGCAGGAATGCCAGATCGGTCGGCAGCGCCGTGGTCGTTGTCGGCTCCACGTACACCGCCCCGACACGGCCGGGCCCGCCGCTCCGGAGCCACCGCCACGTGGCCATGACTCGACCGCGGCCGACACCGGTTATCCGCTCCGTATGCGTCCGGCCGGACAGCGCCCTGGTCATCATGTCGATGCGAACCTTCGGCGCCCGATCCAGGCCCGTCAGGTCATACATGCCGTACAGAAGCACACCGTCCCGGCGACGATGGGACGGGGCTTCAGAAGAGGTGGTCATGCTGCCGGTTCGCGCCGCAGGACGGTTCGCCGGCTCCGACCTGGCGCTCGTCTTTCGGACCGGCGCCACGCGTCGACCCCGACGCGGCACCGGCAGGAAGGCAGCTGGGCGGCGTAGCGCGATCGCACTCGTTCGGCCGCCGGTGGCGAGTTAGTTTCCAAATCTCGGAGACTCTACCACACCGTTTCGAACCCCTGTCGGTCCCATATACGGCCCGGCACGATCAACTCCGCAGCGGGCCGGCGACCGGGCAGGGGCGGTCACGAGCCGCTCGCCGACGGCGCCGGGAGCACGGCCGAGTAGACGGTCAGGATGCGGGCGCCGACGGCCGCCAACCCGTAGCGGGCCTCAGCCCGGGCCGATATGGCCGCCGCGTCGTAGGCCGCCGCGTTGGCCAGGACTCGATCGATGGCATCGGCCAGGGCGATGGGATCGTCCGGCGCCACCAGGATGCCATCGCCATCGGACACCATCTCGGGTATGCCGCCGACGGTAGTGGAGACGACCGGCAGCCCCGAGGCCATGGCCTCGATGACGACGCAAGGCAGGTTCTCGAATCTACTCGGCAGGACGAACATGTCTGAGCTACGCATCAAATCGGCCACGACATTCTTGGGTACCGCGCCACGGAATTCGATCGCTGCGGCAACGGCAGAATCCGCGACCAGACGCATGCATTTGGCGCGAGTGGGCCCCTCGCCGACGACCTCGAGATGCAGATCGCGCCCGCGCTCCTTCAAGAGGACCATGGCCGCCAGGAGTGTCGGGAAGCCTTTGACTTCGGTGGGTTCGAGGTTGCCCACGAAAAGGAGCCGCCCCGGCCCTGTTCTCCGCGTCCCGACGGCTGTCGCGGTCCCATCAGACGGAGTGTGGAAGACCGCGGTATCGACGGCATTCGGCACGATCTCGAATCTGGCCTTGATGCCGTACGCCTCGATAGCGCGCTGCAGGTACAGGCAGACCGGCATGACCACGGCGGCGTTGCCGAAGGCATAGCGCGCCATTCGCAGTGCGGCTCGACTGAGCGTCCGCCTCGGAAACGCGGAGTAGTGCTCCGTGATCACCACGGGCGTACCGGTCAGCTTGCCCACCACCACGGCCGGGACCCCGGCGCTGTAGACATGGGCATGGATGACGTCGGGCCTGTATCCGCTGGCGCGCAGTCTGCGGCAGGCACGCACCACACCCCATATGTAGAGCGGGTACGTAAGCGCGGTTCCGAGGCGGCGCAGAGGTCCACGCAACTTGATCGATTTGTGGAAGACCCGATAGGTGGTAATTCCTTCGGTCAACTCCGGATCGAGCTCTTCCTGGATGCCCGAGGGGCCGCCTCCCGCGGCGGTCGAGCTGGGGGCGTGCAGGACGGTGACCTCAACGCCGGATTCGCGGATGGCCTTGGCATGTTCGCGTACGAAGACGCCGTGATATATGCGATCTCGGGTTGGGTACCAATCCGTGAGGAAGAGGACTTTCATCGGCGCAAGATGGTCGCACGACGCCGGTGAGCCAGTCAAACGGGACCGGTGAGCCTCGTCGCGCAGCTGCGCCCGGCCGTTGTCGGGCGGTCGACCTTACGGGCAGTTGTCCGATGGCACGGTCTTGCCGGAGTAGAGGCTGTCCGGGCCGAACAGCTTGATCGACTCGGCCGCCATTTTCGGGATGTTCAGGCAGATCGAGTCGACGCCGGCCGAAAGCGACGACGAAACACTGGTTGTATACGGCGGCCCGAGCACCACGTTCGAGAAGTTGCCGTCGGGGACGCTCAACGCGGCGGCGACGTAGTCGGCGACCATGTTGGCCTTGAAGTTCGAGGACAACTGGACACTGGATCCAACCTGCGAGATGAGGCTTGGGAGCTGAAGCATCGCCCCGGGCTGCGACATCTTCGTCAGCAGCGCACGCATCACCAGCTGCTGCCGTGCGGCGCGCTTGTAGTCGTTGCAGCCGACGCACTTTCTATCCCTCGCAAAAGCCAGCGCATAGGCGCCGTTGAGGTGCTGCTTGCCGGCGGCGATGTAGACGCCGTAGTGCCCGTTCAGCCAGTCATACATCCTGTCATCGATCACGCTGGGGTTGACGACGTCGATACCGCCCACGGAGTCCACCATCTTCTGGAACCCGTCGAGGTTCATGATCGCCCAGTAATCGATGTGAACCCCCACCAGGTACTGCACTTCGTTGACCAGCGTCATGTACGCGCTGTCCGGGGACTTGAGCGTGCCCATGGAAATGTAGTGGGGCATGTAGGTGATCTCGATGCTGAGCGGGTCCTTGCCGCCGTAGTACATGCGGAAGCCGGCAACCTCGCGGGGAATGCTCACCATCTGGATCGAGTTGGCCTGCGGGTTGAAGCTGACGACCATGATCGAGTCGTAGTGGACGCTGCCGCGGTCGTTCCCCGTAGCGGTCGGAGACGAGTCCATGCCGGTGAAGAGCATCGTCACGCGACCGTCGGATGCTACCGTCGGGCTTGGACTCGGCGTCGCGTCGAACGAGATGCCGGCATTGGCGCTGGGTTGCGGCGTCCGCAGATCGGCGAAGTCGTTGGCGCCGCTGAAGATCTGATGCTCGGCGTTGTAGCTGTCCGCCAGCAGGTAGCCCATGTAGCCGTGGCTCAGGACGATGACGCCCATCAAGGCGACCAGAACGATCCGCTGGGGCATTCGCACGATCCTGGCCCGCTCTCCCGCCAGGAAGGGCTGGATTACCGAAGCGAGCCGCCACGCTCCAAAGACCAGCACCACGACGAGGGCCTGGAGCGCGTAGGCGGGGTCGATGAAGCGCACCGCAAAGACGAGCCCACCCTGGCGAAGTTGGTACAGGACGAGAACCAGCAGAACGAGCACCGGGACGGCGAAGATGGCCGCCAGACGGCGCTTGCCGGCGTAGAGCTGGCCCAGACCGGGCCAGAAGAAGGAGAGGAGCGCAGCCACGGCAGGCGATCGCCCGGCGCTATTGGCCGCTGTCGTTGGAGTTTCCAAAGCCTACCGAATGTAGCACACCGGTCCCGAAACCATGATTCCGAGCGCCCGGCCCCTCGTGAGCGGCCCGCGAGTCGCATCGGATTCGCTAGCTGGCGGCGCCGGCGGCCTTGACGGGGCGGTAGGCGAAGTTGGCCGACTCAGGCCGGGCCAGCCACTCGGCCAGGGTCTGGGCCGACTCGTCTTTGGCCGACAGAATCGGTTCGCGGACGGGCCATTCGATACCGATCGCGGGGTCGTTCCAACGTATTCCGGACTCGGTGGCGTTGTTGTAGGTGCCGGTTGTCAGATACTCGATCTCGGCCACGTCCGACAGCACGCAGAACCCTCTGGCGAAGCTTGCCGGGGCCCAGAGTTCACGCGGCGCGTCGGCGTTCGCATCGAGACCCACCCAGCGCCCCAGCGTGGGAGATCCGACCCGTATGTCGACCGCGACCAGGAACGCTCGCCCCACGATGACGCGCATCAACTTGCCCATGGGCGGGTCCCACTGAAAATGCAGCCCCCTAACCACTCCCCGGGAGGAGCGGGAGTGGTTGAGCTGGCGAAACGTGCCGGGCAGGCCAAGCTGCTCGAAGAGATCCGCGCGGAAGACCTCCGCGAAGAAGCCGCGGTCGTCGGGCATCAGCTGGGGCACGACGATCTTGACTTCGTCGAGGGCGGTCGACTCGATCGCGAATGGCATCCGCACGCTCCAATTCGGTGGTTCCGGCTTCACAACTCTTCGCCGCCGACCGCTCAGGCGCCGGCACCGGCGCCTGAAGAATACTCAATCGCCGTTGCGGCATCACGCGTGCAGCGCGATACTCAGTCTCTCAGGGCAGGCAGGAGATGCGCGCCCGACGACAAGGGGTTAGAACTTGATCCGCCGCTACGCCGCGGTCCTTCGCTGGTCACTCGCCGTCGCAGACACAGCTCTGGCGCTGCTTGTCGTGATCGTCGCGACCACTCTCCGGTTCGGCCAGGACTCCGGTTGGCCTCTGGACGAGGCTCGCTCGCTGCCCGACCCCAAGCTCGCCGTGGCAGTCTTCATCGTCATGTGGATCGCGGTGCTGTGGATGCACGGGATGTACCGCAGCCGGGCCCGATGGACGATCCGCAGCGACATCGCGACGGTGCTCCGTGCGACCCTGGTTCAGCTGGTGGCAACCCTGAGCTTGCTGTGGCTCTTCAAGCTGCCGGATGTCAGCCGATTGCTACTGGGCGTGATCTTCCCGGCCCTGGCGATCGCCGCGATCGGCATCCGGATCGCCGTCCGCAAGACACTGCTGCTGGCCCGGGACAGCGGGCGAAACGTCCGCTACATGTTGATCCTGGGAGCCGGGCCGCGAGCCAAGGCCTTTGCCGATCTGGTCGAGAACCATGCCGAGCTCGGCCTGGTGATCATCGGCCACCTGAAGGCCGACCCATCGGATATCGGCAGTGTGCTCAACCGGCCTCTGCTCGGGATGATCGACGATCTCGAGCAAGTCCTGCACGGCCGGATCGTCGATGAGGTCGCCATCTGCTTGCCTTTCTCCATGGAGGAGATGATCGAGCAGGTGGCTCTGCTGTGCGAGCAGGAAGGAAAGGTGGTCAGGATCCCGGTGGCCCCGATGGGGCGCCTTCTTTCGACCGGTGTCGTTGAGAGCATCGACGGCGTCGGCGTCTTCTCGATGGCGAACGGCCCGGACCGGGCCATCAGCCTGGCGCTCAAGAGGGTGGTCGATGTGGTCGGGGCCGGCATTCTGATGATCGTCCTGGCGCCGGTCGCGGCCCTGCTGGCGATCGCGATCAAACTCGATTCGTCCGGGCCCGTAGTGTTCCGCCAGGAGCGAGTCGGGCTGCACGGGCGCTGTTTCAACGTTCTCAAGTTCCGGAGCATGTGCAGCGACGCCGAGCAGCAGCTCGACGAACTGCGCGAGCACAACGAGATCAACGGCCACGCCTTCAAGCTGGCCGCCGACCCCAGGATCACCCGCGTCGGCCGCTTCCTGCGGCGATCATCTCTCGACGAGCTGCCGCAGTTGATGAATGTTCTGCGGGGCCAGATGAGCCTCGTTGGCCCTCGGCCGCCGCTGCCCAGTGAAGTTGCCCATTACGACACCTGGCACAGGCGCCGGCTTTCGATGAAGCCCGGCATGACCGGTCTCTGGCAGGTCCGGGCCCGGCACAGCCCCGAGTTCGATCACTGGGTGGCTCAGGATCTCGAGTACATCGACAGCTGGTCGCTCTGGCTGGACTTCAAGATCATCGCCCGGACCGTCCCGGCCGTGATCGGCGGAACCGGGCGGTAGAGTCGGCGAGGCCGCACCTGCGCCGTCACGGCTCCGCAGATCGTTTGCGGCTGTTACTCCCGACCCCACCAGCGTTCGATTCGTCTCTTCTGTCGGAGTGCGCGAGATCCTCCCCAGAGCACCCGGATGAGATTCGAGGCCACGTGATACTTTAGGTGGAATGCCGCCAGCGTCGCCACCCGTGCGTCGAGCTTGTCGATGAATGTGAGAGTGGAATCCTGCAGCGCCTTCATGAACAGATCGCGAAGCGCTAGGTAGAGCAGCGGCCCGTCCACGACCCGGCGCTCGTCGGCCCGCGATGGATTCAGGGCCACCACGGTTCGCATGATGCGCTCCCCGAGTGTCTCCGGCGGGCGGTTCCGGCGGCCGACGTAGAGGTAGCCTTCGACTCTCTCGAACGGCCCCTGCAGAGTTAGTTGCGCCAGGATGAGGCGATCGGGCGCAATGACGTCGGCGAAACCCCCGGTGGCGGCCAATGGTTCCCGGCGAGCCAGTCCGTAGATCTTGCTGCCGATGTTGTACCAGAGGATGTGCTTGTAGCGATACAGCGCCGAAGGCGAGGCGAAATCGAATCCATCGTCGATCTTCTCTATCGGAGCCCCGTCTTCGTCGATCATCAGGCACTGGCTATAGGCCAGCATCGCGGTCGGATCGGCCTCGAGTGCCTCGACACATCGAGAGATGAAGGTAGGTTCCCACAGGTCGTGGTCGGCCGCCCACATGAAGTAGGCGCCGCGGGCCTCGCGCAGCACGAAGTTGAAGTTGCCTCTGGCCCCGAGATTCGTTTCGTGGCGTACGTACCGGACACGATCGGACCGAGCGGCGTAGGCGCGTGCGATGTCGCCGGTGCCATCAGTCGAACAGTTGTCGCTGATCAGCAGTTCCCAGTTGGGGTAATCCTGTTTCAGCAGGGCTTCAAGCGACTGCGCGAGGTAGCGGCCTCCGTTGTAGGTAGGCAAGCCGATAGAGACGAGTGGCTGACCCTGTTCCAACCAGACCTCCGATGGCGCCCGGCCCGGCGGTAACTCGGGGCTCTATATCGGGCATAATTGTCGGCATGAGAGCAGTCATCCTAGCCGGAGGCCAGGGTACACGACTGGCTGAGGAGACGGAGACGCGCCCCAAGCCGATGGTCGACATTGGCGGCCGGCCAATCCTCTGGCACATCATGAAGCACTACGCCCGGCACGGGGTCACCGAGTTCGTCATCGCACTGGGCTACAGAGCCGACGACATCAAGCGCTTCTTCGTGGATTACCTCTCGCTCAACGGAGACATGACCGTCGAGTTGGGCAATCGGGCGGTGCAACGTCACGAGCCCGAACGGGATGCCTGGACGGTTCATCTCGTTGACACGGGCCTGGACACCAACACCGGTGGCCGCGTCGGGCGGCTTCGCCGCTGGCTCTCCGACGAGCCCTTCTTTCTCACGTACGGCGACGGCGTCTCAGATGTGGACCTCGGCCGACTCGTCGAGACACATCGCTCGTCGGGCAAGCTGGTCACCGTCACGGCAGTCAGGCCGCCATCGCGCTTCGGTGGGCTGAGCCTGGAAAGCGGCGGGTCGGCGCAGTTCATCGAAAAGCCCCAGATCGGTGAAGGCTGGATCAACGGTGGGTTCATGCTCGTCGAGCCCAAGGTTCTCGACTACATCCCTTGTGACGAGACCAGCTTCGAGTCAGACGTTCTGGAACGCATCTCGAGCGAAGGCCGACTCGGGGCATACTGCCACGAAGGCTTCTGGCAATCGATGGACACGCTACGCGACGTCCGCTATCTGCGAGGCCTGTGGGCCACGAACGCGGCTCCGTGGGTCACATGGCGGTAGGCAACGAGGGTAGTCGCGTAAAGGAACCCTGGTCGGGTCGCACCGTTCTCATTACGGGAGCGGCGGGCTTGCTGGCCGGCTGGGTGGAGCGCGAACTGCTCGAAGCCGGAGCCTCCGTCCTGGGGCTGGATAACGCCTGGGACGGACCTCGGGCCACGACTCCGCCCGGCGGGATCGATCGCATCGACGGAGACGTGCGAGACACGGCTCTGCTGGGTGGCTTGCTGAGCGGCCGCGGAATCGACACCGTCATTCACCTGGCGGCGCAGACGCTGGTCGGACCGGCGATCGAGAATCCGGTTGACACATTCAGCAACAACATCGAGGGCAGCTGGAGTGTCCTGGAAGCTTGCCGACTCGCGAGCGGTGTCCGGAGGATCGTCGTGGCCTCTTCGGACAAGGCCTACGGCGACGCGTCGGGGCAGCCGTATCGTGAGGAGATGCCGCTGCGCGCCCATCACCCCTACGACATGTCCAAAGCTGTGACGGACATGCTGGCCCAGACCTACGCGGCCACGTACGCGCTGCCGGTTGCCATCACCAGGTGCGGCAACCTGTACGGCGGCGGCGATCTCAACTGGAGCCGGATCATCCCCGGGACGATCCGCTCGGTGCTGATCGGCGAGGCTCCCGTGATCCGCTCCGACGGGACCTTCGTCCGCGACTACCTGTACGTCCGCGATGCCGCGGCAGGGGTAGTGGCGCTGGCAGATGCCGTCGGCGAGCGGCCCGAACTCGGCGGCACGGCGTTCAACTTCGCCGCGGGCTTCCGCATGCCGGTCATCGACATAGTGAAGCGGATCCTGACGCTGATGGAGTTAGATCTGGAGCCGGTGATCATGAGCTTGCCGCTTCAGGAGATCCCGGAACAGAGGGTCTCTGCGGCTCGCGCGCGGCGCGAACTCGGCTGGCGCCCTCGCACTTCCGTCGATTCCGGGCTGCTCGAGACGATCGCCTGGTATCGAGAGTATCTGGGCGTGGCTCGATGAAGCAGACAACGTGCCGGGGCTGCGGCTGGCCCGGACTGGCGGTCGTGCTGGACCTCGGCGAGCAACCGCTCGCAAACGCCATCCTCAAAGCCGAGGATCTGGGCCGTCCCGAGCCGCGCTACCCACTGGCGATGGCCTACTGCCCCGAGTGCTGGCTGGTCCAGACCACTGAGAACGTCCCGCCGGATGTGCTCTTTCGGGAGTACACCTACTTCTCGTCGGTCTCGGACGCCTTCGTGGAGCACTCCCGCGTCATCGCCGAGCGACTGATCGCGCAGCGCAAACTCGACGCCACGAGCCTGGTCATCGAGCTGGCGAGCAACGATGGTTACTTGCTGCAGCACTACGCCCGGGCCGGCGTGCCGGTACTGGGCATCGACCCGGCCCGGAACATCGCCGAGGTGGCAACGGCCCGCGGGGTTCCCACCCTGGCAGAGTTCTTCACCCGCGAGCTCGCCGTCGAACTCGCCACGAGTGGCCGCACCGCCGACGTCGTCCACGCCAACAACGTCATCGCCCACNNGTGGAGCGGCTCGAGTTCGACACGATCTACCACGAGCATCTCTTCTACCACTCGCTCACGGCTCTTTCGAGGGTCTTCGAGCGCAACGGGCTGACTGTGGTCGATGTGGAGGCGATCCCCGTCCACGGCGGATCTCTGCGTGTCTTCGCCATGCGCACCGGAGCGGGCGAGCAGGGCGCGGCGGTCCGCTCGCTCTTCGCCGAAGAAGCGGCCGTCGGCCTGTGCGGCTCCGAGTACTACGCCGCCTTCGCCGGCCGAGTGGAGGAGTTAGGACGGGAACTGCGGGCGATGATGGCCGCCCTCGTGGCACAAGGCCATCAAATCGCCGCGTACGGGGCAGCGGCCAAAGGCGCGGTTCTGCTCAACGCCTTCGGGATCGGCACCGACACGATCTCATTCGTGGCCGATCGGAGCCCGCATAAGCAAGGCTTCCTGATGCCGGGCGTGCATATACCCATCGTCGATCCGGACCAGCTCGTGGCCCGCCGACCCGACGAATGCCTTCTGCTCGCCTGGAACTTCGCCGAAGAGATTCTGGCTCAACAGGCAGAGTACCGGCGCCTGGGCGGCAAGTTCATAATTCCAGGTCCAAAGCTGACGTTGGTGTGACGATGATCGACGGCGTGCTCGTAGTCCCCCTCAAGCGGATCCCCGATGAGCGTGGAACGGTACTGCACATGCTCAAGAGAACCGATCCGCATTTCACCGAGTTCGGTGAGATCTACTTCTCGACGATCTACCCGGGCGTCGTCAAAGGCTGGCACAAGCATGCCGAGATGACCCTCAACTACGCCTGCATCCACGGCCGGATCAAGCTCGTCCTGTTCGATGATCGCGAGGGCTCGCCCACCAGAGGCGAGGTCATGGAGGTCTTCCTCGGACCGGACAACCACAGCCTGGTGCAGATCCCACCCGGCGTATGGAACGGCTTCAAGGGCATGGGCAGCGAAACGGCCATAGTGGCCAATTGCTGCACTCACCCGCACGATCCGAGCCGCTCCATCCGCCTCGATCCGTTCGACAACGACATCCCGTACGACTGGGAGATCCGGCAGCACTGATGCGAATCCTGCTGACCGGAGCGACTGGATTCATCGGCGCCTCCGTGGCCCGAGCCCTGGTCGAGCGGGGCGTGGAAGTCCGCGGGATTACCCTGCCGGGAGCTTCACGCGTCCGCCTTGCCGGAATCGAGTCGGGTCTGGAGATTCACGAGGGCGACCTCGCGGACCAGACTTGGGCTTACGACACGATCCGCTCGATTGGGCCCGACGCTGCCATCCACCTGGCCTGGTATGCGGAGCCGGCCTTCTACCTCCGAGCCGTGCCGGAGAATCTGGCGTCGCTGCGGGCCGGTATGAATCTCATGGGGGCTCTCGCCGACGGCGGTACGTGCCGCCGGCTCATCCTGGCCGGAACATGCCTCGAGAACCTCAACACCTCCCGGCCGACGATCTACGCCGCGGCCAAAGCCGCCCAGCACCAGCTGGCCGGTGGTCTCGCCGAACGGTCCATCACCGTCGCCTGCGCCCACATCCACTACCTGTACGGACCTTGGGAGGATCCGGGACGTGTCGTCCCGCTGGTGATCCGCTCGCTGCTTCAAGGCGAGCGGATCGAGTTGACGAGCGGATCGCAGTCCCGCGACTACCTTCACGTCGAGGACGTTGCCGAGGCCGTGTGCAAGGTTGCCGAGAGCCCGCTGACGGGTCGGGTCGACATTTGCACCGGCAGCCCGGTAAAACTGCGGGACGTCTTCGATGAAATAGGTCGCGCCACCGGAAGGCCGGACCTGCTCGGGACCAGTTCACTGCCGGACTCCGAGTCCAGCGGATGGCCGGCCACCGGCAATCCTGCACCGCTGCTGAGCACTGGCTGGAAGCAAAAGTACGATCTGCAGCAAGGAATCCAACAAACCACCGACTGGTGGTCGACACGCGAGAGGATTGGCCAGTGACAGAATCCACACCGGAACGACAGCCGGACAGACTCATCAAGGTCCAGACCGCCGATGGCGAGCGCGAGGTAGACATCTACTCGCCGGAGGGATTCGCCGTCGTAGCCAACCTCTGGACTCGTTCGAACTGGCAGCGGAAGCTGTCCTACGAAGTCACCTGGCTCGGGATTCCGATCATCCAGCTCCCCGAAGACATCCTGATGGTTCAGGAACTGGTCTGGAAGAACCGCCCGGACGTCATCGTGGAGAGCGGGGTCGCCCACGGCGGAGCTTTGATCCTCTACGCCTCCCTGTGCGACCTGATGGGTCGAGGCCGCGTGATCGGCGTGGACATCGAGATTCGCAAGTACAACCGGCTCGCCATCGAGAGTCACCCGGCCAGCCGCCGGATCACGCTGATCGAGGGCAGCTCGACCGAAGCGTCGACGATGGCTTCGATCCGCAGCCGGATCCAGCCGGGCGAGAGCGTGATGGTCATGCTCGACTCCAACCACACCCGCGACCACGTCCGGGCCGAGCTGGAGCTATACGCTCCCCTGATCGGCCCCGGCGGTTACATAGTCGTCTTCGACGAGGTGATGCCGCTGGTCGCCGACGCCCCGAACGGCAAGCCGACCTGGGACCTCGACAATCCGCTCGAAGCAGTTCGCGACTTCCTCAAGACTCATCCGGACTTCGAGGTCGACAGCAGCTACGAGCGCATGACGACCACGTACTGCCACAGCGGCTTCCTGCGGCGGACGGTTCCGGCTTCCTAGGGCTGAAGTCCGGTACTAGGGCGCCGGGATCGGTGCGAAATAGCCGGTGACGTCGACTACCAGATCGGTCTTGTTGCCGGACGCGGCCATGTAGGTGGCGGTGAGGATCCCGCCGTCACCCAGCAGCACGGTCAGGCCGTTGCCCCGGATTTCGCCCGAGGCGAAATTGAGCGTCGAAGTAAGTGGCGCGTTGTTCGCGACCGGGCCGATGAAGATCGCCCCGTGAGTAGTCTCATTCACCACGGTGGCATTGGCACTGACTGCCGCTGATCCGTCGGGCACATCGCCGCGGCCGGTGATCTGGAAGGGCAATGCCGAATTGGCCGAGAGCTTGCCGGCGTGTCCGTTCCCGGCCCTCGTATCCAGCAAACGGACCGGCGTGATCGGCACGTATCGCGCACCCGTGAGATCGTGGGTGTAGTAACCGGTCACGTCGAAGACGAGGGCGGCGTGGTTTCCGGCCTTGGCAATGTACGTGGCGCTGAGAGTTCCCGTGTCGCTCAGGGCTACCGTCAGGTTGTTGCCAACGGTCTGGCCGGCTTTGAAGTTGACTGTCGACGTCGTCGGGCTGGTGAGCGGCTTGGGTCCGAGGAAGAACGCGCATGAGCCGGTTGCGCCGACCACGGTCGCGTTGCCGGTAATCGCTGTGGCCCCGAGCGGAACGTTGCCGTGGAGCCAGACATCGAAGGTGACTGGCCTATTGGCGTAGACGAGGCCGCCGATCCCGCCGACGCCTTTCCGCGTGTCGACCAGGCGGGCCGGGTCGACGGCGTGATATGTCGAGCCGAGTTGATCGGGCATGAAGTAGCCGGTCGCGTCGAACACGAGATCGGTCTTGTTGCCGGAGGCTGCCATGTAGGTGGCGTAGAGATATCCCGTCGGACTTAGCGCTACCGTCACTCCGTTGTCGACCACCGCGCCGGCCGGGAAGTTGACCGTGGAGGTCGTCGGGTAGGTGAGCCAGGCCGGACCTACGTAGATCGCTCCCGATCTCGTCTGACCCGTAACCGCGACGTTGCCGGTGACCGCAGTGGCGCCGGCGGGAATTACGCCGCGGCCCGCCACCTGGAAGCCCCTGGGACTGTTGGCAGCTAGCTTGCCCCCGAAGCCGTTGCCCGTGCGAGAGTCGAGTAGACGCACCGGGTCGATTGCCGTGTAGGTGGTTGGCTGGTAGGTGACGCCGACACCGATGGCGTCGGTCGTGAGGCCGGGCTGGGCCACCATGGATCTGTAGTAGATGTCGCCGTCGCTCTGTGGGTGGCTGACGTCGGGGTCGATCTCGGACGTGTATCCCGCATTCCGAGTGCTAGACCAGGTCGTGACGTGGTTGTGGAAGTTGGGGTAGGTCTTCCAGATTTGGTCGATCGTCAGGCCCGGTGTGAAAAGGTGGTCGATGTACCAATTCAGATTGCCCAAGCCTTCCGCGATCACTGCCCTGGCGTTGCCGCGAAGGAAGCCGGCGCCGAAGCCATCCACGCGAGTCTCAGCCGTCGAAAGAGAGGGCAGGCCCTGGCCGGACTCGCTGTTGCCGGACGCGTAGCACAAGTGGTTGAGGAGAACCACGGCGTTCGGGGCCAGCTGAAGCTGGGCCATGTACAGCTCGCCGTAGTACTTCTTGTTCGAGTTGCCGGCGTTGGCCGTGGCATTGAGGCCCATGCCGTTGTCTCTGTCCGTGTAAAGCTTGGAGTTGTACGGATTCGGATAGCCGTTGCCGTGGCCCAGATAGACCAGCACGCTTGCCCCTTGCGCGGCCGTCTGCACGGCGGCCCAGGTCGCATTGGGCGAGTAGACCTTGACGATGTTGCTGGTGTAGTGAGCAAACTCGGCGGCCGCCGCATCGGCATCGGCGATGTATGACGCCGTCGCGCCTTCCACTGCTCCCACCACTAGAACGACCTTGAGCTGCGGCGAAGAGCCTGCGGCAGCCTTCGGGGCGGAGGCGACCGTTGCACCGACCGAGGCCAGCAAGCCGATCACGATCGCGATCGCGAGTTTGCGCATTGGGATGATCTCCAATTCAGACCGCAAGCCAGTCAGCGCGCTGCGAACGTCCGACTGGGACGATGCCACTGGTCAGGTCAACCACCTTGTCACGTTGGAATGGCAGCGGGCAGTCGCGCGTTGGTCCGGGGACGGGGTGGCCCGTTTGGGTGGACTGCGATGTGGTTTGGTACATCGAGCGAGTGGCGTTTGCGCCGCAAAGTCTAGCCCGCGGCGCGATCTTCTCGGGCTCGTGAGCGGCTTGGCCGTAGCGGGCACCGCCGTCGCTCATTTCGGCGATGGTTGGAAGTAGCCGGTGACGTCGAAGACCAGGTCCGTGGTCTGTCCGGCCGCGGACATGTACGTCGCGCTGAGAGTTCCGGTGGTACTGAGTGCCACCGCCAGACCGTTTGCCCTGACGATGCCGCTAGGGAAGTTGAGGGTCGATGTCGAAGGGCTGGCTGTGGGTTTCGGACCGACGAAGACTGCGTATGATCTCGTTTGGTTGACCACGGCTACGTTGCCGCTCACTGCTGTGGCAGTCGCCGGAACGCACCCCCGGCCACTTACCTGGAATGTTCCGGGCGTGTTGGATGAAAACTTGCCGGACAGGCCGTTCTTGAAACGCGTATCCAGCAGGCGGATCGGCTGGATTGGCACGTAGGTGTCTCCCGTGCCGTCGGCCGTGTAGTAGCCGGTGATATCGAAGACCAGATCCGTGGTGTTTCCCGACGCCGACATGAATGTAACGTTGAGTTGGCCTTTGGTGCTTAGGGCAACGGTGACGTTGTTGCCAATGACCTGACCCTGCTTGAAGTTGATCGTCGAAGTGGTCGGCTTCGCGATCGGATCCGGGCCGACGAAGACCGCGCCGGAGTGCGTGGCATTGACGACAGTCACATTACCGGTGACCGCGGTGGCCCCGATCGGGACGCCCGCATGATTCCAGACGGTGAATGTGGCGGGTGTATTGGCCCTGACCTTGCCGCCGAGACCGAGGCCGAGCCGGCTATCGACCAGCCGAGCGGGATCGAGCGGGTGGTATCTGTCGCCGCTGGCTGCCGCCGTGAAGTACCCCGTCGCATCGAAGACAAGATCCGTCGTCTGACCTGACGCCGCCAGGTATGTGGCGCTCAACTCGCCATTCGAACTCAGGGCGACCATCACACCATTGCCGATGACGTCTCCCTGCTTGAAGTTGATGGTTGAAGTCGAGGGGTAGGCGATTGGATCCGGCCCGAGATAGATGGCCGACGGGCCCGATTCACCGACTACGGTGAGGTTCCCCGTGACGGCCGTGGCCCCGGCCGGAATCACGTCCCGCTTGCTTACCTGGAAGGTTCGCGGGGTGTTGGCGAGGAACTTGCCGCCGAGGCCGTTGCCCACGCGAGTGTCGAGCAATCGCACCGGCTTGATCGCAGCGAAGGTGGACCCATGTACCACCGCCGGAGTCACGGCATTGGAGGGGTCGGAAGACGGCCCGGTGCCGATGTTGTTCGTTGCCCGAACCGTGAATGTATATGAGGTCAGGTTCATCAGACCGGCGACTTCGCAGTACTGGGTCCCGGTGGTCGAGCAGGTCTTGCCGTCGGGATCTGATGTCGCGGTGTATCCCGTGATCGACGTGCCGCCGCTGGATGCCGGGACCGACCAGGTCACCAGAGCCGAAGTGTCAAAGCCGGTCGCCGAAACGGCGGTCGGGGCGCCGGGGACCACCGGACCGCCTTGAATCGCCACCGGGTCGAAGTAGATGTGCAGGATCGTCTCGGCCGACTTGCCCTCGAGACCGCATTCGCGAGCGCTCAGCTGCCACAGGTGGTAACCGTCCCTGTCACCGCCACACACCAGGCTCGTCCCCGACCTGTACCCGGCGAGGAAGACCGCGCCGCCCCTCAGAACCGACTCTCCCCACGTGGTGTCGACGGCGTTTATCTCGGACGTGGAGGGGTACCTGGTCTCCGGCCAGTAATCCTGATCGGAGGAGTTGTCCTGGACGTCGTAGCACGAGCCGTTCTTGCTGCCGCCTCGAGGATGTAGCACGTAATACCAGGCGTACTCCTTGACCGCGACGGCACCTGCCCGGAGTGTTTCGAAGGGCCAGGTCTTGTTGAACTCCGCGGCCATCACGATCTTGGTGTAGACCCTGAAATCGACCGTCTCGACGAGCCCGGTACCAGTTCGAAGAACGCGGATCGTGGGCGGTGGGGTCGTGGAGCTCGACCAGCTCGTGCATGCCGTGCCTGCGGCTACCTCGGGAACCACCACCGTCGGCAGCCAGACCGCCGTTGCCAGCAGTCCCACTGCCGCCATGCGACGGAACCTGGACAATGCGGCATTCATCGTAGGCATCTCGCTACGGCACAAAGTAGCCGGTTATGTCGAGGACAAGATCCATCGTATTCCCGCTCGCGGCCATATACGTCGCGCTCAAACTACCGGGACTGCCGCCGACCATCACCGTAATGCCGTTGGCTCGTATGTCCCCACGAACGAAGTTGAGAGTAGACGTGGAAGGCTTCGCCATGGAATCAGGCCCTACGAACATCGCGCCGGACCTGGTCTCGTTCACCACAGCCACATTTCCAGTTATCGCAGTCGCAGTCATGGGCACGCTGCCGAGGCCGTCGATCACGAATGACCTAGGAGTATTCGCCCGGAGTTTGCCGCCACTGCCGCCGAGCCCCGACCTCGTGTCCACATAGCGGGCTGGCGTAATCGGCACGAACCTGACGCCGCTGGCATCGAGCGTGTAATAGCCCGTGATGTCTAGTACGAAGTCGGTGGTGTTTCCCTGGGGCGCGAGATACGTCGCACTCAACGATCCGGTTGGGCTCAAAGGAACGGTCGCGTTGTTGGCGACGATCTGAGACCGACTGAAGTTGATAGTCGACGCCAGCGGAGCTGCGAGAGAGGTTGGCCCAAGGTATAGCGCGCCCGATCTGGACGAATTGACGACCGCTATGTTCGCAGTGACGGCGACTGCCTCCTTGGGGATTCCGTTTTCAGTGCTGACCTGGAATACCCTGGGGCTCTTGGCAGCCAGTTTGCCGTGCGTTCCCAATCCAATACGCGTGTCGACAGCTCGCACGGGACGCATCGGATGGTACGTTGCTCCTTTCGTATCTGGCGTGAAGAACCCTGTCAGGTCGAACACCAGGTTAGTGGTGTTGCCGGCGCTGGCCATGTAGACCGCGCTCAAGCTGCCTGTCGCACTCAGCCCAATCGTCACGCCGTTGCCGGTGGTGCTCCCAGCCGCGAAGTTGATCGTGGACGTGGATGGTCTGCTAGTGGCATATGGGCCCAGATACAGGGCGCCGGACTTCGTTTCGTTGACGACGGTCAGATTGCCGGTAACCGCCGTGGCCGTCCCGTCTACGCCGTTCAACCCCGCGACAAGGAAAGTCTGGGGCACATTCGCAAGCAACTTCCCAGCTATGCCCAGCCGAATACGGGTGTCGACAATCCGAACGGGATCCAGCGGGTGGAATGTGGTGCCAGCGGCACCGGTCTCGAACTTCGCGGCGATCTCGCCCGTCAGATCTCCATCGCCGTTGTTGTTGTCGTAGCCCAGCGCCCATATTCCCACACCACGGAGGTTCCAACCGTCTATTGCATCGCACTTGGCACCCAACGCCCGCGCATCATCAAAGTAGCCTTCACGCCATGTGGGTTGTCCGCCGAAGGTGCCGTAATACGCTGTCCACGCGGTCTGCTCGCCGATGTCATATGACTTCCCCAGGTGTGTGCTGTCCGACATCGACGCGAGCCCCGATAGAGTTGAGTAGTACGACTCGACCGGCTTTCCATATGTGACCGCAGACGCCACCGCGGCATTGAGGCTGTGGCTCGCGGCGGTGGAATACGCAGCGCCATACCACGGCAATCCCAGAATGACCTTCGACGCCGGAACCTGGCCCAGGTACGTTCCAACCACACTGGTAAGCGTGTATCTGGTCAAGGTGCTGGCCAGAGGGTCGATCGATCCCGCCGTCGCCGGGTCGCCACCTCTGAGGTTGTAGCCCATGATGAAGACCGCGTCCGCGGCGCCGGGCGCCAGGAGATTCGGCAGGTCATAGGTGCCCGGGGCCCCCGTGGCGCAGAAGGTCAGTTCGTAGCCGGGCTGAAGCTTGTCGAGCTCGATCCGAAGCTGCTGAACGAACAGAACGTAGTTGGAGCGCTGGCCGGACGCGATCGGCTCGAAGTCCAGGTCCACGCCGTCGACGCCTCTGCTACGGACTGTGGCCGCAATGGTCGCGGCGGCGTTCTGCCTGGCCGTCGGGCTGGATAGAAGCGCAGTCTGCGAGGCAGCTTCGCTGGTGCCCCACGCGAAGGCCTGAGCCGTGAGCACGACGCGAGTGCCATGGGCATGGGCGGTGTTGATGATGGTCGTCATCGTCGAGCTGTTCCACCCGGCCCAGCCGTTGCCGGCCTCATAGAGGTTCCCGTCGCTCCCGACGCTGACGCCGAAGTAGGCGATCGTCGACAAAGTGTCGTAGTCGAGCGTGCTCGAAAGCTCCCAGTAGGGCAGGAAACCGAAGACCTCCCGGCGGAGTGGATTCAGTGTCCCTGCCGGCCGCACAGTACCCTCAGCCGCCGCGCTTGAAGGCGCAACCGGAGCCGGCTGCGCCGGGTAGCCCGCCGGGAGCGCAACGGGTTTCGCTCCGTCGATGGTCTCCGTGTCCCCGGTTCGCGGCCGATACGAAACGGCTGCGTGGATGCCCGGCGTGAATGAGTAAGTCTCAGTGCCGTGAGACAGGTATTCCTGATACTGAATGGAGTCCGGTGTCTGGTCCGCCGACGCCACAGGCCCCGTGGCGGCGGCCAAAGCAGGAATCGCGGAGATCGCCAGGGCGATGGCGAGACCGATCGACAGCATCCCGCGAGCGAAGTGTCTGTCAGCGCTTCGTCCGACCGCCGCAAACCGCGTGGCCAGCTGAAGCAGGGGCAAGCATTCGAACATTACGGTCCTCATCCGATGCACGGCAATCGACGGCCCCGAAAGGCCAATGATCGGCAACTCCGCGCGAATCGCGTTGATTACCAGCGGGTTCGGGCACGACCCCGCCGATAATCCTAGCATTGGAACGGTGCCGTATGTCTATCTTGGCGTGTAAGGCACGATGCGATGAGCCGAGCGGCGGCCTATGGCTGCTTGATGAAATAGCCGGTCACGTATATCAGAACGTCGGTCGTGCCCCCGTGGGACATGAACATAGCGCTCAGCGTTCCCGTGTTACTCAGGGCAACTGTCGCCCCGTTTGAGCAATTGTCAGTACTGATGAAGTTGAGCGACGATGTCGCCGTTAGCGCTGAGGCGACGGGGCCTACGGCGAGCGCGAATGAGGCGTTCTGATGGACTACCGCCACAACGGCGGTGATGCCCGTCGCCCCGATGGGGACGCCGGCCTGGTTCTGAGCGGTGAAAGTGTGAGGGACATTGGCCGCGAACCTTTGAATCGGCAGGCCGCCGGTGCCGTTTCGGGTGTCAAGGATGGGAGCGGCGGTTAGAGGCACGTACTTGGACCCCGACTGGGAGGTCGTGTAGTAGCCGGTCACGTCGAAGACAAGGTCCGTCAACTTGCCGGACTTCGCCTCGAACGTCGCCGTCAACGACCCCGTGGAGCTGAGTGCAACGGTAATGCTGTTGCCTCGAATCTGACCTGCCACGAAATTGATAGTGGCACTGGGCCCGGACGGGCCACCGGGGCCCAGGAAGACGGCTCCGTGATAGTTCTCATTGACTGCCGTGAGGTTGCCGGTGACCGCCCGGGCGGTAGTCGGCACGTCACCTCGGTTCCAAATCGGGAACGACCGTGGGACGTTCGCCTTGAACTTCGTCTTGGAGACTCCGTTTCCGATCCGGCTGTCGAGCGCTCGATACGGCGTAATCGGGAAGTAGGTCTCTCCGCCGGCGGTGGTAGCGGGCGCGAACCAGCCCGTGATGTCCAGGACGAGATCTGTCGTCCCCGATGTGGCCATGTAGGTGGCGCTCAAGGTTCCAGTCGAACTCAGAGCGACGGTCACACCGTAGTTCGTGATGTCCATCTTGTTGAAGGCGATGGTGAAGGTTGTGGGGCTGGGCGTAGGGTTGGGACCGAGGAAGAGCCATGCGGCCGCGCTCGGGTAGACGATCGCAGCGTTCACAGTCACCGCCGTGGCGCCGAGCCCGACCCCATTGCGACCACCGATTTGGATGGTTACAGGCGATCCGGCCCTGAGCTTTGCCACGGCGCCATGCGGCATACCGTTACCGGTACGGCTATCGAGAAGCCGGACGGGCGGGGACTGCGGGTGGTACTCGCTGAGAACGCGTGTAACGGTCGCTCCGTTTGAGGTTCCAGTGATCGACGACAGCACCGTGTCGGTGGCGGTGACGGTCTGCGTTCCGGCGGTCACAAGCGTGACGCTGAACGTCTTGCTGCCGGAGGTGAGTGTCGAGTTGGCAGGCAGCGTGGCCGCACCGTCGGTGCTGGTGAACTTGACGGTTCCTGTGTAGCCGGCGTCCGTGTGTCCCAAGCTATCCGTGGCCGTCACGGTGTAGCTCTGAACCGTCTCCGGAGCCGCGGACGCGGGGCCGGCGACGACGAAGTGAGTGGCTGAGCCGTGGGCCAGAACGTGGATCGTCTGGCTGACGGTGTTGGACGTGATCCAGTTGTCGTCGGAGGCCTGAGTTGCGTCGATGATGCAGGAGCCGTAGGCGGTGAAACTCACCGCGTTGTTGACGTCGACCGAGCAGATGCTCGAGGTGGTGGAGACGACGGTGACAGGCCCGGTGTCGCCTGTGGTCTTGGTGAAGGTCGGGGTGTACGTGGGGCCGTCCACGACGGCGCCGGCGGGAGCGGTGCTCTCGAATGCCAGGGTCGGCGTGCCCTTGCCGACGGTGATCGTCTGGCTGGCCGCGCCTGCGGCCCAGTCATCGTTGCCCGTCTGGGCGGCCTCGATTACGCAGGAGCCGAAATGGGTGAAGGTGACTATTCCGCCCGCTTCGGTGCAGTCGGCCGATGGGGCATGCAGGGCGACGGTGATCTCTCCCGGATCGCCCGGGGTAGAGGCGGCAGTCGGGGTGTAGGTGTCGCCCACGACCGCAGAGCTGGGCGCCGTGCTCGTGAACGCGAGGTCCGGAGTGGCCTGGCCGACGGTAACTGCGTCGGATGCGCCGGTGACAGGCGCATGGTCGGCGTCCGTAGCAGTGACCACCTGTGTGGTTCCGACGTGGGCGAAGGTGACGCCCGTGAGGAACGTGTAGACGCCGTTGTCCAGCGAGTCGCCGCTGGTGAACGTATGGTTGTCTTCGAGAATGGCGCCGGGGCCCGTGCTGGTGAGGTGGACGGTGCCGGCGTAGTTGGTGTCGATGTTGCCGTAGTAGTCGGTTGCGGTGACTGTTACCGGGGCGGCAGTCCCCACGACGGCCGTCGGCGGAGCGCTGACCACGAAGTGATCCGCGGCGGCGGGGGTAACGGAGACAGGCAGTGACGTGCCGGTCAGGTCATTGATGCTGTCGGTGGCGGTCAACGTTTGCGAGCCGACCTTCTCGAACGTCATGGTTCCGGCGTCGGCAGTGCCCGAGCCGTCGCTGATCGTCACATCCCCTGGCAACGCGGGCAAAGTAAGGTCTGCGTTCGCCGTCGGGTCCGAACTCGTGAAGTGAATCGTCCCAGAGTAATCGGGGTCCGGGATGTCCTCAGCGTCGCGAACGGTCACCGTGACGCTGAGAGCCTGCCCGGCCATGGTCGGACCAACAATGTGGACTTCGATTGTGTCCGGCCCAGTCGCCAACGCAGACGCCGGGAGAAGGCCGACGAGGAGGACGCCGATGATTGCGACGGCGAAACGGCGGTAGATCTTCGGGAGATTCATCTTGACTGCCTCTTCGATGCTCTCGCCCGCGGCCATATACGACCGCCCTCACCATGGCGAAGCTAGCGCGCCTTGAATCGACGCGACCCGATGCTACGCGTGGTGGGTGTGTGTGGGGCAGCCTGTCTAAGGTACTAGCGCACCGCGCAGATGGACCCGTGACCCCTGCTACAAGCTGGCGTACGCAGCGGCCAGGGCCGCCAGCTGCGGCTCCCCAACCTCGTCCAGAATCGTGGACCGGCCGGGCCGCTGTTCGGGGCCGTGGCGGATGGCAAGGGTCAGCGTATCGATGTCGAAGCCGAGGTCCGCGGGGCATACCGGCAGGCCTACCGACCGGAAATAGCCCACGAGGCGGGTCGGGTCGTCGCCGCGCAACAGGTCGGCGGCGATCGTCCCGAAAGCGACCTGCAGGCCGTGCGGCCGGGGCGAATCGAGCAACGTGTCCAGGGCGTGGCTGATGAGGTGTTCGGCGCCGCTGGCCGGGCGCGACGAACCGGCCATCTCCATGGCGATGCCGCTCAGGATCAGGCCGCGCACCAGCTTCTCGCGAAATAGCGGGTCGGCAAGGCTGACCCCGTCGTCGATGACCGACAGCGCCGCCGCTTCGGAGACCAGACAGGCGAAGTCGTCGTAGGGCTCGCCGGTCAGCTTGTGGGCGCGGCGCCAATCCTTGATCGCCGACAGATTCGACACCAGGTCGCCGAGCCCCGCCCTCCAGGTAATCTCCGGCGCGCTCGACATCACCGCCATGTCGACGATCACGGCCACCGGGATCCGGGCCGCGATCGATCGCGGATGCTCGGATTCGTCGACCATGACCGCCACGGGCGAGCAGATGCCGTCGCTCGACGCCTGGGTCGGGACGCTGACGAAGTCGATACCGGCCTGCGCAGCCGCCACCTTGGCCACGTCGACCACTCGCCCGCCGCCCACGCCGACCACGTATTCGGGCCGCTGCTTCGCTATTGCGGCGGACACTGCCTGTGCCCAGGCATCGGTGTTGGAGACGGCGATGGCCTCGCAGACCTTCAGGCCGGCCCCGACGGCAACTCTGGCGAGCGACGCCCCGTAGCCGGTCGGCGAGGCCGGTCCGGCGTGGACGATCAGGAAACTCGAGTCGCGGCCCAGCCCTGCCAGCTCGTCGACCGCCTGCGCCGGCGACTCCACCAACCGCATCAAGCGGGGGATGCGGACCGAGCGGTGGCCGGCGGTCTCGACGCTCACTGTGCCTTCGCGTCCAGCTGGGCCGCTTCGCGCAGTCCGCGCTGGTAGTCGGGTTCGTCGTCGATCTCGGTCCAGAGGCGCCGTCGCGTCGGGATGAGGCGCGCGCCGAGATCGCCGGCCGCGGCATCGATGGCGTGCTCGTAGTAGAGGTCCACCTGGCCCGAGTCGACCAGCCGGCGCGCGGAGTCGAGGCAGATGCGACCGCCCGCGGCGTCGAAGCGGGTGATTCCTATGTACTCCCCCACCGACCGCGCCGGATCGAGTTGCTTGTTCACGCGGGTCAGCCGGCCCTCGCCGTCGACCGTGACCTTCATCTCCTCGTGACCGAGCGGCTCGTCGGAGTCGACCACGAGCCAGGTTCCGGTCTGAGCCGCCGCCACGTCGACCAGGATCGACGGGTCGAACACGATGTCGGAGTTGAGCAGCACGCAGCCCTGCTCCACGACGTCGGCGACCGTCAGGAACGAGACGATGTTGTTGGCCGTGGCGTAGTCCGGGTTGAACCTGGTCACGGCCTCCAGACCGAAGTTCCGCGCGCCGATAATCTCGTCGATGCTCACCGCGCAGTGGCCGGTGACGATGCAGGCGCGCTGGAATCCCGCCGCCGCGAGCGCCGTGAGCGACCGCTCCAGCAGCGTCTTGCCGTGAAGGTTGATCAGGGCCTTGGGCAGGGCGGCGGTGTACTCGCCGAGCCGCCGGCCCAGTCCGGCAGCCAGGATCACAGCCGTCGGCGAACTCACAGGGACTCAATCCTCCTCGCGGGTGCCCCGGCAGGATGCATCCCGCCCGCCGGCTCAGGCCGAAGTATGCGCCCAAAGGCGGCGCAGGTCAGCGTCCCGAGAGCCTCACCTCGGTCATCTCGTGCCTGCTCTTGCGTTCCGCCTCAGGGGGCGGCTTCATGTAGTCACCATATACATGAGTCAGATACTCATTCCACTGCGAAGGGCCCGGCAGCCGCATCTCCTCGAACTGCAGCATCTCCCCACGGCCGAACCAATCGCGCGGCATGCATTCCTTGCGGTAGCCGTACAGAGCCCTGGGGTGGGCGACGATCCGGGCCCGCTCGTAGGGGGTCAGTGTCGCCATCCGTTCGCACAGCCAGACGACCAGGCGGCGGGGCACGATCTTCCACGATTTGGCCACCAGGCCCCGGATCCCCGGGCGCTTGAGATCAGCGCTCAATCGGATCTGGGACCACTTGTGGATGACTCGCTGGATCGCCTCGGGGATCCTCCAGTTGGCGATCCCGTCGAGCGGCCAGACGTCGATGTAGAGGCTCTGCTGGATCGGCAGATGCTCGGTGGGGCCCTGGCGCAACTCCGTGTCGTCGCGCATCAGCTTGCCCCACATGAAGGGATAGTGGCGATCGGTCAGGTAGGTGTGCCATGAGAAGCCGCTGCCCAGGTCCGTGGCGCAGAGACTGGAGAAGCGGTCGTAGTCCGGGCGTGGCATCTCGACGTCGATGTCGTCGTCCCAGGGGATGAAGCCCTTGTGGCGCACGGCCCCGAGCAGCGTCCCCGAGCCAAGGTAGTAGCGCAGCGAGTGGGCGTCGCAGATCCGGGCGAACTCGCGCAGGATCTCGAGGTCCTCCAGCTGGAGGTCGCGCACGGGATTCGAGGCGGGCTCGCGTGGCGTCGGCACGTCGCTCTTTATCATCGGTTCAAGTATCCCCCAATGGGCGCCCACGCCGGAGGCCAGGCCGGCAAGCAGCGCGCCGGGTCGACTAGCGGCGATAATGGGCCCATGCGTACCTCATTCTGGACTTCACGCCGCGTGATGGTCACCGGCGGCGCCGGCTTCCTCGGCAGCGCCGTCGTCGCCCGGCTGCGCCAGTCCGGAGCCGGCGAGATCTTCGTTCCACGCAGCCTCGAGTACGACCTGCGAACCGGAGACGGTATCGACCGAGCCATGGCGGATGCCAGGCCCGACATGATCATCCATCTCGCTGCGGTTGTGGGCGGGATCGGCGCCAACCGTGAGAACCCCGGTCGTTTCTTCTACGAGAACGCGATCATGGGCATCGAGCTGATGGAGAAGGCCCGCGTCGCCGGAGTGGCGAAGTTCGTGGGGGTCGGTACCGTCTGCTCCTACCCGAAGTTCACGCCCGTGCCTTTCCACGAGGACGACCTCTGGAACGGGTATCCGGAAGAAACCAACGCCCCGTACGGCCTCGCCAAGAAGATGCTGCTCGTGCAGGGCCAGGCCTATCGAGACCAGTACGGCTTCAACGCCATTCACCTGCTGCCGGTGAACCTCTACGGCCCGGGCGATAACTTCGACCCGGCCAGTTCCCACGTGATCCCGGCTCTGATCAAGAAGTGCCTCGACGCCCGAGACCGCGGCGACGCCTTCATCGAGGCATGGGGGACGGGCTCGGCCTCGCGCGAGTTCCTATATGTAGACGACGCCGCGGCCGGGATCGTCCTGGCCGCCGAGCGCTACGACGGACGCGACCCGGTGAACCTGGGCGTCGGCAGCGAGATCACGATCAAGGACCTGACCAACCTCATCGTCAGGCTGACCGGCTTCCACGGAGAGATCCGTTGGGATCCTTCCAAGCCCGACGGTCAACCGCGGCGGGCCCTCGACACCAGCCGTGCCCGCGAAGGTTTCGGCTTCGTCGCCGGAGCCTCGTTCGAGGAAGGGCTCCGCGCAACGATCGACTGGTACGAAACCACACGCCGCGCCCGATGACCGCGCCGCGACTACAGGGTCCCATCGAGGCGTGAGCAGTCTGTCCGATCGGCCGCTGTGTATTGGAGTGGTGCCCGTACTGGATGGCTCCAGCGGCGGCATATACCAGTACAGCGTCACGATGCTCGAAGGGCTCCTCGAGATACAGCCACGGCCCGAGTTGGTTCTGTTTGCGGAAAATCGATATCTGCCGCGCGCGGAAGTCTGGCGGACGCGGGGGTACCAGATAGCTTCTCTCTGGCCTCGAACGGCTCGCTGGAGGCTGCGTGGAAGACTTAGGGCCACCGCAAAGCGACTCTCGGCCGTCGGTCCCCTGGGCCGGGTCGCAGCGCGGCTTCGGGCCGCACTGCCAACGCGGCAGACCGGCACGAGCCAGACCTATCAGGTCCGGGCATTGTCCGGCGCAGCGAGCCAGTGGATCCGCAGGTTTGGGGTCGATTTCCTCGTGTTCCCGGCGCCATCGCCGATCGGGTTCGAGTCGGGCGTGCCGTACGTGATGGCCGTTCACGACCTCCAGCACCGTCTCCATCCAGAGTTCCCCGAAGTGTCCGCAAATGGGGAATGGGAGTCCCGCGAGTACCTGTTCCGGAACGGGATCGAAAATGCCCTGACCGTGCTCGTCGACTCCGAAGTCGGGCGTGAAGACGTCCTCAACTTCTACGGCGACGTGATCTCGTCCGAGCGCACACGGGTTCTTCCGTTCCTTCCGGCCCCATATCTCGACGCGACCGCAAGCGCTTCGGGCGCTACCGTCGCGCGCGAGCGCCTCGATCTGCCCGAGCGATTCCTCTTCTTCCCGGCCCAATTCTGGCCTCACAAGAACCACGTGCGAGTCGTTCAGGCCCTGGCCAAGATTCGCGCGGAGCGAGCCGTCGACGTGGAGGTGGTGATGTGCGGGTCCGCCTCCGATCCGATCAGGGCATCCGTTCTGGATGAGGTTCGCCGAACGGCCGCCGCGGAAGGCATCGAGGACCTCGTCCACATCCTCGGCTACGTCGAGGATGACCTCATGGCGCCTTTGTACGCAGCCTCACGCGGAGTTCTGCTCCCAACCTTCTTCGGGCCTACCAACATTCCCATCCTCGAGGCGTGGGGCATGGGACGACCGGTCCTTTCGTCGGATCTGCGCGGAATCCGCGAGCAATGCGGCGATGCAGCAGTCCTGGTCGATCCCACCTCAGTACAGGCCATCGCCGATGGAATCCACTCGCTGTGGTCGGACGACCGGCTGCGTAGAGGACTCGTCGAGGCAGGGTCCAGGCGCCTGGCACTGTACGGGCGCACCGAGTACAACGCTCGGCTCGCCGAGCTCATCCAGGATGCCGGGCGCCGCGTTCGTGGGGTCACGCCCGGACCGACCGATGCGGTCGGGGCTCCCGACTCTGAGCGGATATGATGCCGCACATGGATATCGCTGAAGGCAAGGATCGTGGCTCGATGAGCGCGATCGAGTCCATATGCCAGGGTCAAACGCCCATCGCTTACATCGTTCGAGCCGGTGCGACCGACGCCACGACTTCATTCTTCACCGGCGACGACGCGACGTTCCAGGCGGGATTCGTGGTGTATCCGGCCGGCGGCTCGGTCGTGCCCCACATCCATCTGCCTGTCGTTCGAACCATCGTCGGGACTTCCGAACTGCTTGTCGTCAGAAGTGGCCGCTGCATCGTGGACATCTACGGTGACAACCAGGCCCTGGTGGCTTCACGCGAGCTGGCAACGGGTGATCTCGTTGTCTCAGTCGGAGGCGGGCACGGATTCCGCATGCTGGAAGACACCGTGCTGTTCGAGGTGAAGCAAGGTCCCTACGGCGGCGCCGCCGAAAAGGAGCGGTTCGATCCCACCGGCGCACCGAGGCCGCAGTGATCCCAGTCAATGAGCCGCGCCTGGACGGTCATGAACTCGAGTACGTAACCGAGTGTCTGCAGACCGGCTGGATCTCCTCGGCCGGGCACTTCATCGCCGAGTTCGAAGATAGTTGGGCTTCCTACTGCGGAAGGCGCCACGGCGTGGCCGTGTGCAACGGAACCGTGGCCCTGCAACTGGCAGTTGCAGCGCTCAATCTTGGTCCCGGCGACGAAGTCATCATGCCGTCGTTCACGATCATCTCTTGTGCGATGGCGGTCGTATACCAGGGGGCCGTGCCGGTTCTCGTTGACGCCGACCCGGCCACGTGGTGCATGGACGTGTCTCAGGTGGCGGCCAAGATCACGCCCCGAACCAAGGCGATCATGCCGGTCCACATCTACGGCCACCCAGTCGACATGGATCCGCTGCTCGAGCTCGCCAAGAAGCATGGGCTGGCGATAATCGAGGACGCGGCGGAGGCACACGGCGCCCAGTACCTGTCGAACCGCGACACGGACCCGAAGTGGCAGCGTTGCGGCAGTTTCGGCGACCTCAGCTGCTTCAGCTTCTACGCCAACAAGCTGGTCACGACCGGCGAGGGCGGCATGGTCGTCACGGATGACGACGCACTCGCCGAGCGGCTGCGCCTGCTGCGCAACCTGGCGTTCATCCCCAGTCAGCGGTTCCTGCACGAGGAGCTTGGCTTCAACTTCAGGCTGACGAACGTTCAGGCGGCGATCGGCAAGGCCCAGGTCGAGCGTATCGGCGAGACCGTCGAAACGAAGCGCCGGGTCGGCGCACGCTATTTGGAGGCGCTGACCTCGATTCCCGGCATCCGTATGCAGGTTGAGCGGCCCTGGGCGCGATCGGTGTGGTGGATGAACGGCCTGGTGCTCGAAAAGGGAAGCGGCCATAACGCGGTATCCCTGGCCAAGCGCCTGGCGGCGCTCGGGGTCGAAACGCGCCCCTTCTTCCTGGGCCTGGACCGTCAGCCCGCCTTGCGAAGACGCGGTCTATTCGATGGCGAGTCATACCCCGTAACCGAAGAGCTGGCGGACATGGGCCTGTACCTGCCGTCCGGCGTTGGACTAACTGAGGAGCAACAAGAGACAGTGATTGCAGCCGTGAAGCAGGTCCTGGCATGACCGGAGTCTTCGGTCCCGACTACTCCGACTCCTACGACGCTTTCTACGCGGACAAGGACTACGGCGCCGAGTGCGACCTGGTTGAAGGTATCTTCAAGGACCTCGGCCACCCGGTACGGAGCGTTCTCGACCTCGGCTGTGGAACGGGCCGCCACTCAGTCGAACTCGCTCGCAGAGGCTACGAGGTCGTTGGGGTCGACCTGTCCGGAGGAATGCTCGAACGCGCGCGTCGACGGGCTGCCGCCGCGGGCGTAAGCGGCACGACCTTCGTCCTCGGCGATGTGCAGAATGTCCAGATCGGGCGGCGGTTCGATGCCGTGCTGTCGATGTTCGCCGTCGTTGGCTATCAGATCAGCGACGCCGCTGTTCGGTCCACGCTCGGCAACGTCCGGCAGCATCTCGAGCCGGGAGGCGTCTTCATCTTCGACGTGTGGTATGGCCCGGCGGTAGTCGCCGTGGGTCCATCGGCGCGGGTCAAGGTCGTGCCGGTCGAGGACGGCGAAATAGAGCGCAAGGCGGTCGGAACGCTCGAGCCAGGCGGTCACGTCTGTTCCGTCAAGTACGAGCTCACCCGGCGTCAGGACGGCAAGCCGGATGCGCACAGTTCGGAAACGCATCGAATGCGCTACTTCTTCGAAGAGGAGCTGGGCGGGTTCCTGACCGAAGCAGGCCTAACCCTGCAGAGCCTCGCGGCGTTCCCGGACGTCGAGAATCCACCATCGGCGGAGTCTTGGAATGTGCTGGCGATCGCTGCTGGATAAGTCTGGCCAGCGTCTCGAGGCCCTCTGCTAGACTCGCTCGATGCCCCGACTCTCCGGCCTCTATTCCCGCATGGACCCGTTTCTGATGGGAGCCAAGCCCGAGAAGTCGGACTACGGACGGTCGATCGTTTTCGGCGAGGCCGGCAATGCGCTGATAGGAGACACGCTTCGGCGCCCGGAGCCAAGCCTGGTGGCCCGCCTCGGCGCGGCCGAAATGCGGTGCCTCACCTTCTCCACCCGAGCCCGGTGGCTACGCAAGCTTGGCTTCTCCTACCCGGCATCGGTGCAGTCGCAGATGCGTCTCAACGCCGGTTTCTTTCCCGTCACAGGACGCGCTCTCGATCGATTCTCGTCCGAGTTCCTCGACGCCGTATCCCAGACGGACGTCATGGCGATCTGGTTCAACCGCAACGAGCACCGGATCATCCAGCGGTACTGTCCTTCGGCTGACCTCGTGGAACTGGGCTGCCTCGAGGCGATGCCCTACCGCGAGCCGTGGAGTGCGGCGTTGGCGGGCAAGGTGGTTCTGGTGGTTCATCCCTTCGACCGCTCCATCGAATCCCAGTACCGACTGCACCGGCGGGAACTGTTCGCGAACCCGGCCGTCCTGCCGGAATTCGAGCTGAAGACCCTGCGCGCGGTTCAATCGATTGGCGGTAATGACGGAGGCTTCCGAAGCTGGTTCGATGCGCTGAACGACATGCAAGAGCGCATCAGGGCCGAGCAATTCGACGTCGCGTTGATAGGTGCCGGGGCATACGGTCTTCCGCTCGGCGCCTTCGTGAAGGGACTCGGTAAGCACGCTATCCATATGGGCGGCGTCACGCAGGTCTTGTTCGGCATCAAAGGCCGGCGCTGGGAGACTGAATACAAGGACTCCCTGGGCGCGATGATCAACGAGCACTGGGTGAGACCACTCCCGGAGGAGACTCCGGTTGGAGCGCAGATGGTGGAGCAGGGCTGCTACTGGTAGAGGCCGGTGGCCAGACGCCGCCGTCATCACTGATGACTCGGCAATGTCGCCACCGGAGCGCCGACCACCGTCGGAGATGTCGACGCATCCGAGTAGGGCGGCGGTCTACCCGTCGTCAGGCGACATTTGCCTCACTGGCAGTGTGTATCGTTTGCGCAATTCAGCGCTGCAGACGCGCCGGAAATGATCACGTCGATCGTTCAAGACGCTGCCGGGAGTCTCTGTTGAGTCGAACCGTCGCCATCATCCAGGCGCGCACGGGCAGTTCGCGTTTGCCGGGAAAGGTCCTCCTCCCACTTCGCGGTGTCCCAATCCTGACGCACGTCGTGGAGCGCACGCGCCGGGCCGGCCTTGTGGACGAAGTCGTCGTGGCTACGACGCGACTCGCGGCAGACGACGCAATAGCCGCTCTCGCCAGGGAATCCGGGTGGGCGCTATGGCGGGGCAGCGAGACCGACCTGCTCGAGCGCTATGTGGAGGCGGCACAAGCCAACGCGGCCGATGTCGTGGTCCGGATCACGTCCGACTGCCCCTTGATCGACCCGGAGCTCGTGGATGAGGTGGTTCGGGCTCTTTCTACGACGGGCGCCGACTACGCCAGTAACACCCTGGAACCGCGGACGTATCCGCGCGGGCTCGACGTGGAGGCCATGACGACTGCGGCACTGCAGCGCGCGAGCGCCGAGGACACGGACCCGACGTGGCGAGAGCACGCCACTCCGTACATATATCGCCACCCTGAACTGTTCCGCCTGACGCGGGTCGCTTCACCCGAAGACCACTCGGACCACCGGTGGTGCGTCGACACGTCAGAGGACCTGGACCTCGTGAGACGCATCTATGACGTTGTGCAAAGCGAGCGATTTGGGTGGCGGGAGGTGCTGGACTTGGTCCTGGCCCACCCGGACTGGGCGACGGTGAATTCGACAGTCGAGCAGAAGCCAGTGCCAACGTGACGCACCAACGAACGATCGTCCCAGACGATGATGATCGTGAACACGACCCAAGCTCCCCGTCCGGCGAGACCGACAGCGCTGTGGAGCAGGACGAGGCGGCGGTGAAGCGTTCTCAGACTCCCTATCGAGTCCTTGCGGTCTGCTTCAGCCTGATCATTTTCGCGGCAAGCGCCTGGTACATCGGGCGGACATTCCAGTGGGGACAGCTCGGGCAGGTGCTGGGGCAAGTCAACCTCCTGTTCTTGATCGTTGGCGGCGGGGGCTCGCTCGTGGGCTACTGGGTTCTCCGAACGCTCCGATGGCGAATCCTGCTGCGCCGAACGGACACCCACGTGCCCCTGATGGACCTGTACCTCTGCACGGCCGTTTCGTTGAGCTTCGCCCTCTTCACTCCGCTGCAGTCGGGAGAGGTCCTCAAAGTCGAATTGCTCAAGAAGTACGGAATGCTTGAACGCTTTCCCGGCTACGGCTCGTTTCTCGTGGAGCGGGCCCTGGACATGGCGGTGTTGCTTTCAGTTGGCTGTTTCAGTCTCCTGACGACCCTCGACATACTCCCGAACCGCACATACGCCTACTGCGTCCTCGGTGGCCTTGCGTTGTTCTGCGTGGTCGGCTTGCTCGCTCTTGCGAAGCTCCGCCTCCGGGGCCGGCCGCAACAATTGCTCATGACCATGAGACAGTGCATTGGGGACACCCGGACGCTGATCCTGGTCGCTGGGATCACGTGCGTCTCCTGGGCCTCGGTGGCCTTCAGCTGGCAAGTGTTCCTCTACAGCGCAGGCATCAACATCGGTTTCGTAAACGCATTGGCACTCATGTCGGTGGTATCTCTCATCAGCATCGCCAGTCTCATTCCCGGCGGCGTGGGCATCTCAGAGGTCGGAAGCTCCACGATTCTGATGCGGTTCGGCCTCGCGGCCTCCACGGCGCAAGCGGGCGCTATCGTGTTGAGGTCGCTCTCTCTCGTGGCGATCGGCCTTGGAGCGGGCCATCTTGGGGTCTGGAAGCTGGTCCGCTTGCGCCGGAGCCGGCGCCTCGAGGCGGGGGCAGCAGACACGGAGAGCGCCGCCGAAGACAACTCTCCGACAAGCTAAGCATCTCGAGGCAAGGGGCCGTGGGCAAGCGAATCGCCATCCTGCAGTCGAACTACATCCCGTGGAAGGGATACTTCGATCTGATCAACAGCGTCGACGAGTTCATCCTGTACGACACCGCGCAATTCACCAAGAATGACTGGCGCAACCGCAACAGGATCAAGACGCCGCGAGGGGTTTCCTGGCTGACCATCCCCGTGTGCCACAACTTTGGGCAAACGATCCAAGAGACGAAGGTCAGCGATCCTGCCTGGGGCCCAAAGCACTGGAGCACCCTTCGGCAGAACTATTCGGACGCGCCGCATTTCAAGCCGTACGCCCCGCTGTTCGAAAGCCTCTACCGCGGCGTTGTCGGCGAGGAGTATCTGAGCGCGATCAACTACCGGTTCATGCGCTTGGTCTGTGAGATCATCGGCATCGACACGCCGATCTCATGGTCGCGGGACTACAGCCTGGCCGACGGCAAGATCGAGCGGTTGGTGGAATTGTGTCGGCAGACAGGAGCCGACGAGTACCTGTCCGGGCCGGCCGCCCAGGACTACCTGAAGGAAGAGTCGTTTTCGGATGCGGGAATCACTTTGACCTACATGGACTACTCCGGGTATCCGGAGTACCGGCAGCTCTACCCTCCCTTCGAGCACCGAGTCAGCATCCTGGACTTGATATTCAACGAGGGCCCTGACGCCCGCGGCTACCTCAAGAGCTTTGCCCAGCGCAGCGCAGGCTCGCCTCTGGAAGGAGGAGCGTGATGGATATCTCAGTCGTCATCCCGGTGTACGGCTGCAGAGCCTGCCTCCCGGACCTTCATCGGCGGTTGGTCGCGTCGCTGTCCGAGATCACCACGAGCTACGAGATCATCCTGGTGAACGATGCCTGCCCGCAGAACTCGTGGGAGGTCATCAAAGAGATCGCCCTGAAGGACCCACACGTCAAGGGGATCGACCTGTCTCGGAATTTCGGACAGATAAGGGCTATCACCGCCGGATTGCACTATGCGGAAGGTGACTGGGTCGTGGTGATGGACTGTGACTTGCAGGACAAGCCCGAGGAGATCGCGAAGCTCTGGGCCAAGGCTCAAGAGGGCTACGACGTGGTCTTGACTCGGCGGGCGGTCCGCCAGGACTCTTTCCTCAAGAAGCTCTCGTCGAAGACCTTCTACTGGGTCTATGGCTATTTCACCAACGGCGCTTTCGATGGTTCGATGGGCAACTTCAGCCTCAGTCGGCGGATGGTCATGGACAACTACAAACGTATGGGAGACCAGAACCGCGCCTTCATCCTGTTTATCAAGTGGATGGGCTTCAGGTCGGCCGTCGTGGACATCGACCACGCCGAGCGGGCGGCGGGCAGGTCTTCATACACGCTCCGGAAACAGCTACGTCTGGCGCTGGAGGTGATCACAACACAGTCGAACAAGCCTCTGATCCTGTCCATCAGGTTAGGATTTGCGGTCTCGCTGCTCGCGTTTCTGTATGGCATCTACATGGTCTCGCGGTACCTGGTATTCGGCATCAGCGTCGCGGGGTGGACGAGCACAATCGTATCGATCTATTTCGTGGGCGGGATCATCATGGCGCAATTGGGGATTCTTGGGCTCTACGTCGGCTATGTGTTCGACCAAACGAAGGGCCGTCCCATCTTCATCGTGAGGGAGCTCGTGCAACACGAAACCGCAGATGATCGAGGCAGCGAATGATTCTGATCGCGGGCGCAACCGGGTATGTTGGACGATACCTGTGCACGTACATGATCGAGCAGGGCAAGGACATCCTGGCGCTCGGTAGGTCCGGCGAGGTCCTCGAGTTCTTCCGCGAGAGCTCCATTCCGTGCATGGAGTTCGACATCACGGCTGACGAGTCCTACGAACGTTTGCCGCGCCAAGGCGTGGACGCGGTCATCAACCTTGCGGCAGTCCTCGCGGAGATAGCGACGCCAGTCGAGACGATGTTCTCCGTAAACACCATAGGAACCTACAAGCTTCTCGAGTACTGCCGCTCGAATGATATCCGGCGCTTCGTTCAGGCGTCTTCCCACAAGGTCTACAACGACATCCACCACATCCCATTGAAAGAGACCGACTCGCCGTGCTTCACAGGCGACCACTCGCCCTACATCATCTCGAAGATCGCGGCCGAGAACTTCGTCGAGTACTACACCAAGGATTTTGGGATGCAGGGGATCATTCTGCGGCTGACGGGGGTCCACGGCTACGGGGAGATACTTGGCCAACTCGAGCAAGACGGCAGCTACAAGAAGAGCACTTTCGAGATCTTCGTTGCCAAGGCCAAGAACGGCGAGCCGCTCGAGGTCTGGGGTGACTGCAAGGCGGTTCGGGATCACATCTACATCAAGGACGTATTGACGGCTTTCGTTGCCGCCGTCGAGAGTCCGGACGCCGTTGGTGTCTACAACATCGCCACAGGCGTTGGCCTTTCACTGCTCGAAGAGGCACAAGGCTTGGTTGATGTGTTCTCGCCACTGGACCACAGGTCGCCGATCGTGCGGCGGCCAGAGATGCCGGCCTTCACTCGCAGCTACGTGTACGACGTCTCCCGGGCACGGCACGATCTGCGCTGGGAGCCGAAGTACTCCTACATTGAGATGCTGCAGGACTATCGGAGAGAGCAGGAGGTGGGGTTGTACCACCACTATCACTACATAAAGCCCGAGGAACGCCCGGCGACCATGTGACTGCCATGAGTTTTGCGGACTATCTGGTAACTCGCAATCACCTTTTCACCGGTCGCGCGAGCACTGCCATATACCTGGCGCTGCAGGCTAACCAGGTCCGCGGAGCCAGGGTACTTGTGCCCGCAAATGTCTGCTATGCAGCCGTCCTTCCCATCGTGTACTCAGGGAACGAACCCGTCTTTGCCGATGTAGGCGAAGACGGCAACCTGACGTCCGCGGCTGTCCGGGCGGCATGGAGTCCGAATGTGAGGGCTGCGATCATCCCGCACATGTACGGCAATCCCTGCCGGGATATCGACGCCATTTGCCGGACGGCCCGCGCTCAGGGAGCGATAGTCATAGAAGACTGCGCCTCGGCCATGGGAGCCATGGTTGGCGGCACGATGACCGGTACCTTCGGTGACTACGCCGTCTTCAGTTTCGGCTACTCAAAGACGATCGATTGCGGCTATGGGGGGCTGATCGTGAGCCAGCATGATCTTTCCGGCCTGGGCACCATGAATGCCAAGCTCCCCCCCCACGAGCCGAGCGTAGACATGGAGGCGAAGTTGTTTTCTCAGGTCTATCGCGTGCTGCGCAACAACCCTGCAGGTCCTCTCGCCGATACCGTGTATGAGTTCATGCGGCTGCACATGCAGAGCTGTTTCCTTTTCCGGGCACCGGACGAGCAGGTTGACCGGATTGTCGCGTCTATCGGCACCTTGGAGGAGGTCATCGATCGACGGCGAGAGAGAGCCCACCTTTATGGCAAGCTTCTGAACTGGAGCCTCGCCATCAAGCCCTACGCCTTCCACTCCGGTGCGGTTCCGTGGCGGTACAATATCGTCGTAGATGCTGATCTGAAACGCAGCCTCACTGCCGAACTGCTGCGGCAGCGGCTGCGGGTGAGCGACTGGTACCCGGTTGTGGCCCCCATGTTTGGCGTGCACGAGCCCTTTCCGCAGGCCCACAAGATGGAAGAACAGTTGCTAAACCTCCCGTTGGTTGAAGGGAACCTAAACGATATATATCGGAGCGCTGCCTCGATCAACGAGTATCTGGCCTCCAGATGAGTCCTTCCACGCAATCAAGACGGATGTGACAGGCCGGTTCAAGAAATGAGTCGTCGCTCGTGTTGATGCACGATCGTGACGCAGTGCGAACTGTGTTGTGCGCCCAGCGGCCGCGCCAATAGCAGGAGTCCCGATGAAACTGTGCCTCTCCTGCAAACAGGAGTCTGGTTCCGACGATTGGCTGTGTCCTCACTGTGGATACGAGCCGCCACATCACGGCAGTTTCGTCCAACTGACTGCGGGCCAGGCTCAAGAGGGCGAGGGATTCAGCCCAGACTTCTTTGCCGAGTTATTCCAACTCGAGAGCGGAAACTACTGGTTCAGATCTCGGAGCCGCTTGCTGGCCTGGGCGTTGCGATCGTGGTTTCCCAACGCCCAGCGGTTGCTCGAGATCGGCTGCGGCACCGGCTTCGTCCTGTCCAGCTTTCAGGCGGCGTTCCCCCACCTGGAGTTGTTTGGGAGCGAGCTGTTCAGCGAGGGGCTGGTTCTCGCGGAGCAGCGGCTGCCCGGCGTCACCTTGCTTCAGATGGACGCCCGGTTCATTCCCTACGAAATGGAATTCGACGTTATCGGTGCGTTTGATGTCCTCGAGCACATTGAGGACGATGAACTCGTGCTGTCGGAGATGTTCCGTGCCACGAAGCCGGGCGGCGGCATTATCGTGACCGTGCCACAGCATCAATTCCTGTGGAGCGTCGTCGATGAGCATGCCTTCCACAAGCGGCGGTACTCTCGGGTGGATCTCGTCAGCAAGGTGGAGCGAGCCGGGTTCCGTGTCGCCCGGGTCACTTCCTTCGTTTCATTGCTCTTGCCTCTGATGCTGCTGTCCAGACGCACGCGAAACATGACGCGCGCCACCTACCGCCCGTTTGCGGAGTTCCACATCAACAGGACGCTGAACATGGGACTGGAGAAGATCCTCGGCATGGAGCGGTTCGCCATCGAGAAGGGCGTCTCCTTTCCGGCTGGGGGATCGCTACTGCTGGTGGCAAAGCGGGAGGCGATGTGAGCAGAGTTTCCTTCAACAAGCCGCATCTGACCGGCAAGGAGCTCCACTACATCAGCGAGGCGCACGCGCTGGGGCAGCTGTCCGGTGACGGTCCATTCACCAAACGCTGCAACGCCTGGCTGGAGCAGCACACGGGCTGCCGAGAGGCGCTCCTGACACATTCCTGCACCGCTGCGCTCGAAATGGCGGCGATCCTCGCAGACATTCAGCCCGGCGATGAGATCATCATGCCGTCGTACACGTTCTCCTCAACCGCCAATGCCTTCGTGTTGCGCGGCGGCGTTCCCGTGTTCATCGACATCCGACCCGACACCCTGAACATTGACGAGACCAAGATCGAGGCGGCGATCACGTCCAGGACGAAGGCCATCGTGCCGGTCCACTACGCCGGCGTGAGTTGCGAAATGGACGCCATCATGGCGATCGCCGACAAGCATGATCTGTTGGTGATAGAAGATGCGGCCCAAGGCGTCGGGTCTGAGTACAAGGGCAAGCCTCTTGGCAGCATCGGTCATCTAGGCTGCCTCAGCTTCCACGAAACGAAGAACATCATCGCCGGCGAAGGCGGCGCGCTGCTCATCAACGATGCTCGATTCATCGAACGAGCGGAAGTCATTCGCGAGAAGGGCACCAACCGCAGCAGGTTCTTCCGTGGGGAAATCGACAAGTACACGTGGGTGGATATCGGATCCTCGTACCTGCCCGGTGAAATCGTTGCTGCTTTCCTGTGGGCGCAGATGGAAGACGCGAAGGGGATCACCGATAGACGATTGGCGATCTGGGAGACATACCACTCTGGGCTCAGCGGGCTGGAACACGATGGTGCTCTGCGCTTGCCGTTCATTCCTGCTGACTGCACGCACAACGCCCATATGTTTTACGTGCTGTTTGCAGATCTGGATGAACGAACCCGAGCCATAGAGTTTCTAAAGCGTCATGAGATCACGGCCGTGTTCCACTACATACCTCTTCATTCCGCTCCCGCGGGCGTCAGGTTCGGCCGCGCCCCAGGTGATATGTCGGTCACCAATGACGCCAGCGACAGGCTCTTGCGGCTGCCGCTGTACTACGACATGAGCGAAGCGGACCCGCGGAGGGTGATCGAGACGCTGGTCACGTTCAGCAGGTCGTAGGATCGGTCGTCCGCAATTCCCCAGGAGTAACTGAATGTATCTCAGGTTCCGCGCGTGGGCGACTTCGGGCTGGCTGCCCGCCGCGATTCTGCTGGTGGCCACGGGGTTGGTACTCCACAGATACGGCGTGCGGGCCCGCGATATCGCGATCTTCGGCGGGTACGTAGCCTGCGGCCTCGCGCTACCGGGGATGTTGTGGCTGAGGTTGCTGCGCGGTCGTCCGGCGCACATCGCCGAGGATCTGACGTTGGGCCTTGCGGTTGGGTACGTGGCGGAGATCGCGACTTACGTGGCCGCCAGGTGGATCGGGGCGCCGATGCTGTTCCTGCTGTGGCCGCTCTCAACCCTGGCCCTATTCGTTGCGATTCCGGGGTTACGGCGGCACTGGAGGGGAAGCGGCGTCCGCGCCCCACTGGCGTGGTCTTGGTCGCTCGCCGCGATGCTCGGGTTCGTGCTGATCTATTCGGTCCAGACAGTCTTCGTATCGCAGCATCTCAGCGGCACCGACACGCCGTACGTAGATATGCCGTTTCACCTGGCATTGATCGGAGAACTCCGAAATCACGTGCCGCCCCAGATGCCGTATGTCACCGGCGTGCCGCTCGCCTACCACTGGTTCTTCTACGCCGAGGCTGCCGCGACGAGTTGGGCGACCGGCATCGAGCCGGTCACGCTGCTCTACCGTCTCTCCGGGTTGCCGATGTTCGTGGTGTTCGTCGTCCTGACGGCATTCGGCGCCCGTCGGCTGACCGGCCGCTGGTGGACTGGTCCGGTCGCAGTCGCAGTCGCGCTCTTCGGCATGGTGGCCTCGCCGTATGCCTGGTCGAGTAACCCCGTCTTCGATGCCCAGACGCTGTGGAGCACCTGGATCAGCCCCACGAATCTATTTGGGCTCGCCATGTTCGCCCCCATAATCCTCGTCTTCCTCGATCTTCTGCAGGCCGATTCGGCTGTGCCGCGGAGGCATTGGCTGTTGTTGATTCTGCTGATCTTCGGGTGCGCCGGCGCGAAGGCGAGCCTCTTGCCGCTGTTGATAGCCGCTGGACTTGTCGCTGTCGCCGGCGTAGCGATCATGCGTCGCCGTCTGGATCGGAGGGCGGCAACCGGCCTGGTCCTGGCCGTCCTCGGGCTGTTCCTAGCGGACGTCCTGATCTACCGGGGTTCCACGGACAGCGTGGTTGTCGGATTGGATGCGTTGCGCGAGTTTGGCGCCATAAGTGACACCGGCGGCCAAAGCGCACCGGGAACGGCGATTCTGGTCATGCCCATCGCGGGTTTGTTCATCGCGCTCGTGCTGTGGTCATTCCTGTGGGCGGGCGCGTACGGGCTGCTGATTCGGGCAAAGGTCTCGCTGTCCGATCCACGCATCCTGTTGGTTGCCGGGGTGTGCGCCGGCGGCCTGGGCGCGGTTAGCCTGCTCTCATACCCGGGCGAGAGCCAGCAGTATTTCGTCAGGGGCGCGGCGGGCGCGTTCGGAATTCTCACCGCCGCAGGCATTGCTGCGGTAGTGCCCGCTCGATCCCGCTATCTTCCGCTGATTGCCTGTGTCGCCGTTGCGGCGATCTTCGGGGCCGTCGTGGTACAAGCCATCGTCGCGCTCGGTCCCGCCACTGCCCCGGTCTTCTCAAGGTACCATCTGGGCCACGTCCTGCTGTTGATCATCCTGCCGGTCACGGCGCTGCTAGGGGTCGCCGGCCTGGCGTGCCTCGTGTTGCGATTCGCGGCGCGGAAGTACACCGTTCTTCAGGGTGCCGTTCCCTTGCTCCTGATCGCCGTAGTGATGGGGTTCAGCCTCCCCAACGTCGCCGGCCTGCTGAGGACGCCGTTCACCGACGCAACATTCAATGGCCCCGCGGTCCCCGGGGACGGGATCACTGCCGCTCGCTGGCTCCGCGACCACAGCGACCCGAACGATCCTGTCGCGACTAACCTGCACTGCCAGGGCCCGGCCGAGGTCTCGCCCACATGCGACCATCTCAACTTCTGGGTTGCCGCCTATTCGGAACGTCGCGTCCTCGTCGAAGGCTGGGCATACACATCCAAGGCCTCCGACCCGGAGGCCGCCTTCTGGGATCCGCCGCTCCTGGCTGCGAACGATATTGCGTTCACGGACCCGTCCGCGGCTGCGGACGCGAAGCTATACGACACCTACGGCGTTCGCTGGCTATTCGCGGATCTGAGAATCGCCAGCCTGGAGTCGATCGGCCGGTATGCCGACCTGCGCTATCGCAACGGCGACTTCGCCGTATACGAACTGCGTCGCCCGTAACTCAAGCGCTCCGCGTGCGAGCGTCGATCAGGCCTCGTCGAGAGGAGGCGTAACGTCCTCCGGGCGAATACCATCGCCGGCCTTGATCCGAGTCGCCACTCGCCGCCCTTGCAGCGCGTCGAGGTGGCGAGGGTGCATCCCCGTGGAACGCTTGCCCGGCCGCAGGACGTCGAAGTTCTCGCCCTCCATCAGCAGATCCCCCGGCGCAAGATCGCGCGTGGCCTGGATCGCCCGAACCGCGAAGCCCTTCAGCTCAGTCTCGTGTGATCCGACCGCCTTCACTCCGTCACCGCGCACCTGCTCGGCCTCTCGAATCGCTCGCACCATCGCCGTGAGCTGCTCCGGCTCGAGCGCAAAGGCGTGGTCTGGACCGGGCAACCTGTTGTCGATCGTGAAATGCTTCTCTATGACCGTTGCGCCCAGGGCCACGGCCGCTACGGGCCCCACGATTGGGTCACGGCTGTGGTCTGAGAATCCCGCGGCCACTCCAAAGCGCTGCCGGAGCCACGGAATCACCGCCAGGTTCAGGCTGTCCGGTGGCGCCGGGTAGCGGGAAGTGCACTGCAGCAGCGTGATTTCTCCGGCCCCGGCGGCGCGTGCAATGTTGAGGCAGAACTCGATATCGCCTTCCGTCGCGGCGCCGGTCGAGACGATCAACGGCTTGCGGGTCGCGGCGAGGCACTGGAGCAACCGCACGTGGTCGATCTCGTAGCTGGCCACCTTGTGCCGCTTGACGTACGGATCGACTGCATCCGCATCCGCAACCGAGAACGGCGTCGACATGAATTCGATGCCGGCCTTCTCGCAATGGGCCGCGATCTCCCCGAGCATCTCGTACGGCATTTCTAGGTCGGCGAAGATGTCGTTTATGGAGCGCTTGATGCCCGCATCCGCGAGGTAGTCGCTCTCGCCCGCATCGGCGACATACGTGTCTCGGGCTCGATATGTCTGGAACTTGACGGCGTCGGCGCCGGCCTCGACCGCTACGTCGACCAGTGCTCTGGCCATGAGAATGTCCCGCTCCGAGGTGCCCATACGCCAGTTGCTGCCCGCCTCGGCGATGACAAATACATGCTCTCGGTCGCTCATTTGCCTACCACTTCCAATGCGACTGCCGTGCGGGTCGACGCCGGCGAACGGTACAGCAGTACGCCGCCATTGTCGCCGACGAGTCGGAACCCGGCTTGCTCGAACACACGCCGCGATGCTCCGTTGTCGACCTTGACCCGTGCGATCACGTCCGCTCGGGGCGACCGGGCCGAGAACCGGCGCAGGGCACTGGCCAGGAGAAGGCTGCCGACAGTTCCGCGGTGCTCCGGGGCGACCGATATCGACACTTCCGCGCCGTCGTCCTGGGCCTCGAACCTGACCTGCCCGATGGGGCCTGCGCCGGTCTCGCCGATCAAGAACAGGCACGACCGATCTGCCAGCCGTGCACGGAGCCACTCCTCATGCTCGGGGTACGGGATCGGCTCGGAGTGGAGCGACGCGGCGCGCGTCCCCGGGTCGTTTGCCCATCTCCACAGCAGCCGGCCATCGGACCAGGCGGCCTTGCGGACCCGCACGCCGTCGATCTGGTTCGCCACTCGTTCCACGCCCCGGCCATCGATGAGCTCCCAGGCCCGATCGCTCATGTCGCCGCGCCGCGCAACGTCAGCGGCCAGTTCGCCGATCAACCCGGCCAGCGCGCCAATGTCTAGTGTCCCCGCGGCGCCGCCGTCGATGGCCGCCCCCGCGGCCGCCAGCCCCGTGGCGTTGGCATTCTGGTTGTCGGCGACGCGCACAATTACCGACGGCCGGCCCAGCGCACAGCGTTCCCATGACGTCGTTCCGCCGGCGCCGATGACGATGTCGGCGTCCGACATCAAACTGGCCATGGCCTCGGCTTCGATGGCCCGATGGACTTCAATCTCGGGTCCGAACGCCGGGTCGACGTGGCAGAGGGCGCCCAGTACGACCACGATGCGCGCCTCCGGAAGTGCCGACCTCGCCGCCGCAACCGCCTTCGCTGTGGCCCCAAACGGATCGCCGCCGCCCATCGACACGAGAACGTTCTCGACAGCACCCACGGGACGACGACCGGCCTTTCGCGCGGTCAGGAACGGCTGACGCAAGAGGACGAAACGGGTACCCACCAGCAGTCTGGTGGCCGGTGCGGCGAGGTCGGCGTAGTCGGCGGGCGAGACTCCAAGATTCGCGTTGACCACGACCTCACACGTAAGTCTTCGATCGGCGAGGTCATCGATGACCAGCCGAAGCGTGGCGAGGTTCCGGGCTGCCTTTAGCCACTCCTCACCCAGGCCGTAGTGGTCCATGACGAGCGCCGCGAAGGGACGCCCCCGCCGTTGTTGCGGCAAGCTGCTGCGGATCTCGGCTGCCTCGTCGGCCGCCGGGCCCTCCAGCCGAACGACCTGATACCCGCGAGCGGCTATCAGGTGCGAGAGATCGCCGACCGCTCGCCGAGTGGCGAACCAGGGCTCGATGCCGCGGCGTTCGAGTTCAGCCGCCAGAGCGAGGCAGCGCACAACGTGTCCCGTCCCGATGGCTTCAGACGCATCGGCCCGGAAGAGCACCCGGCGTGGCTTCGAGCCACCGTCCGGCGCTCCTATCCGCGCCACCCGGCGCGGTACGCCTCGGTCACCTTGTCCAGCGCGGCGACGGTATCGTCGAGGTCCCCATCCGTCATGGCCGAGAAGAGCGGGATTGTAAGCAACCGCTCGTAGGCCGACTCGGCCACGGGCAGGCTGCCCTCGAGTTCCGGGTATCTCTTCCGATAGAACGAGTGGCGGTGGACCGGTATGTAGTGGACGTTGGCTCCGATCCCTTCCGCCCTCATGGCACGGTATACGACGCCCCGATCGACTCCGAGCCGGTCGAGGCGCAGAAGAACGACGAACAGATGCCATGCGGGATCGGAGGCCGGGTTGACCGCTTGGATGTCAACTGCCCAATGTCCGGCCAGGGCTTGCGTGTAGCGAGCGGCGAGGCGGCGTCGCGCCGCCAGGAACTCGTCGAGGCGAGTCATCTGGCTCGTTCCCAAAGCCGCCATGACATCCGTGAGGCGGTAGTTGTAGCCGAGCTCGACCATGTCGTAGGTCCAGTCGCGGCGAGCCGCCAGTTCCGCGCCGATGCCGTGGTTGCGGAACCTTCGCAAGAAGGCGGCCCGGTCGTCGTCGTCGGTCAGAACGGCGCCGCCCTCACCGGTCGTGAGGATCTTGGCCGGGTGGAGCGAGAGGACCGTCAGATCGGCCAGGGTTCCGACCGGCCGATCGTGCCATGTCGCGCCGAGTGAGTGCGCGGCGTCGGCCACGATCGGGATAGGGCCGCCTGGGGCCGCGTTCGCCACGGCGCGCAAAGCGTCGTAGTCGGCCGGCTGGCCGGCGTAGTCCACGGCCGCGATTGCCCGCGTGCGCGGCGTGATTGCATTGGCCACCGCTTTGGGGTCGATGAGCATGGATCCCGGCTCAACGTCAGCGAAACGCGGCTCGGCGCCGACGTAGAGAACGGCGTTTGCCGTCGCGGCGAACGTCATCGGCGTGGTCACGACTTCGTCGCCCGGGCGGAGTCCAAGTGAGGCCATCGCCCCATGCAGAGCCGCCGTACCGCTGCTATAGGCGACTGCGTGCTTGGCACCGGTCGCCCCTGCGAGCGCCTCCTCGAAAACGGGGACTCGCGGGCCGGTGGTCAGCCAGTCCGAGCGCAGCGCGTCTGCGACCGCAGCCAGGTCCGCTTCGTTGATGTCCTGGTGGGCGTATGGCAGAACCTTCGACCGGACAGGTGTCCCACCGTCGATCGCCAGGCGAGCCGTCATGGCACGCGTTCTCCGGCTGCCAGCCGCTCGGCCATCCAGACGCGGGTGGCAGCGAGTCCCTCCGCCAGCGACACCTGCGGACGCCAGCCCAGCACCTTGTCGGCCAGACGCGCGTCGCAGCGCAGGACCGCGATCTCGCTCTGGGGATGGATGTGGGGAGCGTGGACGATCTTGCTCGCGTCCGTTTCGACGAGTGCGGCCAGCTCGTTGACCGAAACATCGACGCCGGTGCCGGCGTTGAGGATCTTGCCGGTCGCGCCGTCGGAGAAGAGCGCGTCGCAGACGAACCGGGCGCAGTCGCGGACGTACAGGAGGTCGCGGGTCTGGGTGCCATCGCCATAGATCCGGAGCTGCTCGCCCTGGAGTGAGAGTCGGGTGAAGATCGCGACCACGCCGCCCTCGCCGACAGAACGCTGGAAGGGCCCGTACGTGTTGAAAGGCCGGACGACCGTGGTGGGAAGCCCGTAGGCATGGAAGAAGCTCAGGGTAAGTGCTTCTCCGGCAACCTTGGACGCCGCGTACGGCGACGCCGGCTTGACGGGGTGAGTCTCCGCAATTCCTTCGGGCGCGATTGCTAGGTCGTAGACCATGCACGTGCTCATGAATAGGACCCGGGTGCCGTGCTCGCGCGCCGCCTCCAGAATCCGGAATGTCCCGACCACGTCGTTGTCGAATGTCTCGGCCGGATTGTCGATGCTGTCCTGCACAGATATCGAGGCAGCGAGGTGAGCGACCGCGTCGGCCCCGGCCAGCCATTCTCTGCAGGCCTCGCCGTCGCGTACATCTCCAACGACCAACGGCTCGAGGTGCGGATGGTCGACAAGGGCGGCCAGGTTGCCGCGATCGCCCTGGCTCAGGTTGTCGACCGGCAACACGGTATGGCCGCGCTCGAGCAACTCGGCCACGACCCAGCGACCGATGAAGCCTGCGGCACCAGTAACGACCACTCTCACAGCTGGACTCCGTCAACGGCGGCGCGCAGTACAGCCTCGACTTCGGGACCGTCCATCGGCGCCACGCCGTCGGAACGATAACCGCCGACCGGCGCGGCGGGAACGTGCTCGTAGGCGGCGGCAATGTCGAGGGGCGTGTCGATCGACGGGAGCACGACGTACATCGGGCCGACATCGTGAGCGCGGAGTGACTCGTCCTCGGTCATCAACTCCTCGTAGCTCTTCTCGCCGGGCCGAACCGGGATTCTGACGATCTCGATCTCTTCGGGGCGCCGGCCGCAACGTGGGGCGAATACGGCGATCGTGGCGCTCACGATGTCGGCCAGCCGGGCGGTGGGCATCTTGAAGACGAAGACCTCGCCACCGTGAGCGACGCGAGCAGCCTCGAGGGCAAGGTCCACGGCGCGGTCTGTGCTCATCACGAAGCGCGTCATGGTCGGGTCGGTCACCGTCACCGGACCACCGGCAGCGACCTGTGCCGCGAAGAGCTCCACGGCCGATCCGCGCGAGCCGAGGACATTTCCGAACCGGACACTGGCGAAGGCCGTCTGATGCGAGCCGCGGTAGTTGGTGGTGGCCGTCACGAGTTTCTCGGCGAGGAGCTTGCTGGCGCCCATTACGGACGTAGGGTTGGCTGCCTTGTCGGAGCTGGTGAGGATCATCGTCTTCACATCGGCGGCCAGGCAGGCGTCGATTACGTTCTGAGTTCCCGTGACGTTCGTCAAAGCGGTCTCGAACGGGTTGTACTCGCCCGATTCGACGTGCTTCAGCGCCGCGCAGTGGAACACGACGTCGATCCCCTCGGTCGCTCGCAGGACTCGGTCCCGATCCCGAATGTCGCCGATGAGGAAACGGACGTCCGTCCGATCCCGATACTTCTGGCGCTGATAGAACTGCTTGGTTTCGTCTCGGCCCAGGATCCTGACGACCTCGGGCCCCAGGGCCAGGAGATGGTCGACCAGACGGCTCCCGATCGTCCCTGAACCACCCGTCACGAGGATGCGGCGCCCGGCGATGGCATCGGGCAAGGTCGAATGGTCGGCAGGGTGGGTCACGGGGACGATCTCCGCGGTTGTGGCTGGCTAAACAGTGTCCCCAAGATATCTCATCCGCCGCCGCGCGACCTGCACCCGCACGCCAATCGGATGGCCGACGCACGTGTCGCCACCTCGGCTCAGGGGCGGTTCAGGTAACCCGAGTAGTCGGTTCGGAGATATTCCGACAGCGCTTCCCGCCACGGGCGCATGACGTCCAGGCCTCGTAGCGCAAGCTTGCGGTTCAGCAGTCGTTCCGACGGCGGGCGGGGCGCAAAGTAAGTGTCGGCGAAGTAGTCCGAACTGACGGCATTGATCGCTACCACCTCGTCCAGGCCAAGCTCCGTCACCAGCGCCCGGGCCACCTCGAGCCGGCTGGTCGCACCCTGGCAGACCATGTTGTACAGCCCCCACCAGCGGCGCTCCAGAAGCAAGCGAACGTTGTGCGCGAAATCGCGCGTATACGTCGGAGTTCCGAGCTTGTCGTCGACTACGTTCAAGGAAACGCTGCCGTCGCGCAGCTGCCGCATGATCTTCTGGACGAACTTCTTGTCCTTGCGCGGGCCTCCGCCCATCATCCAGCCGGCTCGGCAGATGAGGTACTTGGTCGAATTCTTTGCGACGAACTCCTCGCCGGCCCACTTCGCTCGCGCGTATGTGCCGAGTGGGTTCGCGGCGTCCCAGTCGTCGTACAACTCCTGCCGGCCGTCGAATATCCCCGCCGTCCCGATGTAGAGCAGCGGGATGTCGAGCTCATTGGCGATGTAGACCGCGTTCTCCACGGCCATCGCATTCGTCGCGTAGGTTTCGTCGGGATGAGCCTCGCAGTACTCGAGATCCGTCAACGCTCCCAGGTGGAACAGGCAGTCTGGCGAGAACGCCAGCACATCTTTCCTGTAGGCGTCGAAGTCGCGGAAGTCGAGGTACTCCAGCCAGTCCTCGTTGACGTCGATGTCGGTGCACCGAACATCCGTATCTCCTCTGAACTCCTCGAAGAACGCCTGGCCCAACATGCCGCCACATCCGGCCATATAGAGTCGGGTCACTTGTCTTCCTTCCCAGGTTGCCAGTCATCTGAGCCAGCGATCCGCGCCATAGTAGGCGAAGGGATCATTGACCGCTCAAGGTGTCTGTCGCGCCCTATGCTCTTTGAAGCCGTCCAGGCTATCTGCCGGCAGGGCGGCGTTGACGCCGAGGAAGTCCGGCCGGCAGACGTAGTCACGAAGACCGGGCACCACTGCCAGCAGTTCGCGCTGAGACTCGTAGCCATCCCGACTGGCTTGAGCCATCTGCCGCCTCACGTCCTGGGCAACCATCTTGGGGCCCAAGGTAGGTAGGGGCCGTGGCGACCGGGGCGCAACCACTGCACGCAGCCGGCGGGCGGCAAACTCCGCCGCGCGCCTGGGCAGCGGCCGTTGGGCAGCGACCGCCACGTCGGGTATCTCAGGCACGCCCTGGCTTGGGCCCATCCCGTTCTCGCGTCGCGCGTCAGTGAAAGATGCGACACGCCCGTCGTATCGTGCCCTGCGTTGCATATGGTCCAGCGTCATCCTGGATGGCGGGACGGCGTGCAACACGGCGCAATCGGGCGAATACCTGGCGCGGTAGCCCGCAGCACGCACCTTCACCGTCAGGCCGGTTTCCCCGTCACCCTCGAACGCCTCCAGTTCCGGGGGCATCGAGTCCGGATGGGATCCGTGCACCTCATCGAACACGGACCTCCGAATCGTGAGGTTCCCGCCCAACACCCAGAGCGGGTCGATGTCCCGCTCGACGTCTCCGCCGTCGTACAACGTCAGCGGCAGCATGTGCCTGCCGTCCTTGTCGATCTGCCAGAAGTACTCGAACCAGTCCGGCGGTCGGGCCTCGTACCGCGGAACCAACGGCCCGGTCGCCAGCGCCACCCTTGGATCTCGCATGCATGCCTGCACGCCCTCGAACCAGGCTGGGAGCAACAACTCGTCCTGGTCGATGAAACTGACGATACCCCCGTTCGACAGCTCAACACCCTGATGCCGTGCCGCCATCAGGCCAACATCGGTCATTGCCACGTGCCGGACGCGAGCGTCAGCGCACGCCGCCACAGCAGCAGCGATCGCCTCGCGATGGGCGTCGTCGCTGTTGTCCATGACCAGGACTTCGAAGTCCCAGGAGCGGCTGCGCGCCTCCAGGATGGACCCAAGGCAGGACGCCAGACGAACAGCGTCGTTTCGCGTAGGGATGACGATGGTCTGGTCCACGTCCCGACCTGCAACCTCCGCGCGCTCTGAGTTCGTCATCTTTGCCAGAACCACGCACGGTGGCATCAGCATCGACACATGGTACCCGAGGGAGGACCGTGTGCGGTGACCCACGCTGGGAGTCGTGGGCCCACGGGGACAAGTACCATGATCCAGACTTGTCCCTAGACTCGGGGCAGATCGCTTGAGCGGAGAGATGTGAGCAAACAACGCGCGCCAACTGGCAACCCATACGACGAGGCGATGGCCGCGCGGTTTGAGTCCGAGCAGACCGACTTACAGGCTCTTTGCGCAGATCGCTCGCTATCGACGAGCGAGATGTTTTGGCAGAACGATGTCTACGGCGGCGCGCACATACTCAAGAGATATGCAAGTGTGCCTGAGGAAACGCCCATACGTGCGATTATTCCTCACGGCGTGTACGGTGACGTTGCCCACGATTGGGAGGTTGAATCCCGCCTGCCGGCAGCGCTCGTCTACCCGGCCTACCGCATCCCGGCATACCGAGCGCGCGGAATACTGCCTATCCCGTCCGCTGCCCCTTTTGTCTATGCCGACAAGCTGGTCACCTACGATGGTCCCCGAGAGGGGACCTTGTTCTTCCCCTCTCACTCCACTCACTGGCTCACCGTGGAAATGGACTTCGAGCGTCTGGCCGACCAGTTGCTCGACCTGCCGTCATGGATGCAGCCGGTCACGGTCATCAGTTACTGGCGGGATATCCAGCTTGGAAATCACCTGCCATTCGCCAGACGTGGACTAAGGGTGGTGTCGGCAGGCCACTGGCTGGATCCCGACTTCCTGCTTCGACTAGCGCATCTTCTCAGGCAACATCGCCATGCGGCCGCCAACGCATTCGGCTCATGTCTCTTCTACAGTGTCTGGGCGGGTTGCAGCTTCCATTTCGTTCATGAGGCGTACAAATACACGGGAGCGGATGAGCACCTCCGCGAAGAAGTTGGGGGCGTGTCTCCCGCGCTCGCGAAAGAATGGAACAAGCTGGAGTTACTCTTCTCGACCCCGACCACCAACGCGAGCCAGGAACAGCAGTCGCAGGCGAGGTACTACCTGGGAGGCGGCCATCTCAGAGAACCCGAGGACCTTGCGGATCTCATCGGCTGGCTGCGTCGAGTAGACCGATTTGGTCGGTTGGTGCTCATCTTCGGCGGGATGAAACCGCCTCTCGGCGAACGAGCCAGCCTGATAGCAGTGGTTCCGTTCGCGCTGAGGCGCAGCAGCCCCAAACAGCTGGCGATGGCGTTACGCCATCTGTTGTCCCGCTGCCGTCCCCTGCGATGGCTGTGGCGCGTGGCGAGATCACGAATCAGACGATAGGTCGGCGGCCCCTGCATAAACTGGCGCCGGAGGCAAAGCGGAACCCAACAATGTCACAGCATGGCCAGTGGACGGTCACTTCCCACCACCCGATAGCTCCGTTGCTTGCCATTGGAGGAGGGTGCTGAAGAACCCAGGACGGGCATCTCCCCGCGAACTTTGGTAATCATGCAGGCGAAACGAGGCCACTATTCCGGGAACGTGTACGTCGAAGTCGCGTCCGGTGTGGCAGGCGAGACTGATGTACACGTCGTACTTGCCGGGAGCCAGGGTGCGCGACGGGATTGTGGACGTTATCACATTCATGCCCACCGGAAGATCGTCAAGTGGATTCGGGGTCGTATCGAGACTGTCTGACATCAATACGACCGTCCCGTCTGGCCGGCGAACTTCCATGTATGCGTAGAGGCCCGGCAGGTGCCGCCGCACGTCGAGCAGCATCTCGATCGTCGTCGAATTCGAGCATTCGCCGACCGGCGTTACCTCGCCGTCAGACGACAGTATCCGCACTCGGCTGATTTGCGCTTCCCGACGCCCATCGGCCTCGATGACCACTTCGCCGGTTGTCATGTCGCGGCCGAAAGCACGTACATACTGAGGCACGATCTCCGAACTGGCGCCGAACCCCATCACCTTGCCCCCTTGGAGCCATAGGCTCATGGGGCACAGCGTGGTGATAGCGCCCATGTTGTGACTCACAAAGATCACCGTTCGCCCATCTTTGGCGACCTCGCCCATCTTCCCGAGACACTTCTCTTGGAACGCCAGGTCGCCGACCGCGAGCACTTCATCGATGAAGAGGACTTCTGGTTCGAGGTGAGCTGCCACGGCAAACCCCAACCTGACCTTCATGCCGCTGGAGTAGCGCTTGACAGGCGTGTCGATGAACTGCCCGATGTCGGCAAAAGCCACGATCTCATCGAATTTGCGGAGGATTTCCGCGCGTTTCATGCCCAATATCGCCCCGCTGAGCAGAACGTTCTCGCGACCCGAAAGCTCCGGATGGAAGCCGGTTCCAACTTCCAGCAGAGCCCCCACGCGACCGTGGAGTTCGGCACGGCCGGACGTGGGTTCGGTGATGCGAGACAGGATCTTGAGCAGAGTTGACTTGCCGGCGCCGTTGGGTCCGACGACGCCCACAACCGAACCGCGCGGTACTTCGAACGAAACGTCGCGGAGAGCCCAGAAATCCTCAGTCTCCTGTTCGCCACGTTTCCGCCCGAGCGGATCCGTGAGCGCTGCCCAGAGCGTCTCACCCAGACGTCCATGCGCCGCGCGAAGGACGCCGAGCTGGTACTTCTTGGAAAGTCCCTGAACGATAACGGCGTTGTCGGTCATCAGATCACGTCCGCGAATGTCTGCTCGGTCCGCCTGAAGTAGACCAGCGAGGTGGCCAGGACCAGCAGGGATGCTGCTACCGAGACCAGGATCGTTTGATCCGGCATTGGCCCACCCATCAGAGCCCATCGGAACCCATTCAGGACACCCGTCATGGGGTTCAGCGCATACAACCACTGCCACTCTTTCGGTATCAGGCTGCTCGTGTAGATGACCGGCGACGCGAACATCCACGCCTGGATCATGAAGGCGGTCACGTACTTGACGTCCCGGTAGCGAACATTGATGGCAGCAAGCCATATGCCGACCCCAAGGGCGGTGACGAGGGCAAAGATCGTGAAGAGCGGCAGCCACACCACAGCGAGTGACGGCGTGACGCCGAAGTACAGCATCATGAGCGCGAGCACAACCATTGACACACAAAAGTCCACGATGTACGAGCCGCAAGCCGAAATGGGAACCAGGAGGCGTGGAAAGTAGACCTTGGTAATGATGCCTTCAGCATTGACAAGGCTGTTGGATGCAGCCCCCAGGCTCGACCCGAAAAGAGTCCACGGCACCAGACCTGCAAACGCAAAAAGAGGATACGGAACGCCGGCCGGTCCCACTCCGGGCAGGCGGCCCACCGACATGGTGAACACCAGCATCAGGAGCACCGGCTGCATCACCGCCCACAACGCGCCGAAAACCGTCTGTCTGTACCGAACCTTCAAGTCCCGCCAGACGAAGAAGAACATGAGCTCTCGGTGCGACCACAGTTCGGACAGCCCGAGATCCCGCCATGGGTTGCGAGCCCCAATTATGACGACGGTCCTGTCAAGCTCTTGACGCGGATCAGTCGCTTCCTGGGGGCTATCGCTCACTACCATCTAGATCTCCGTGCTCCGGCTGCCTTCCCACGGCACCCAAGACCTTGCGAGGACGCCGAGCACCGGTGTCCCTCGTGGTCATTGGTCTCCCGTTATCAGTACTCGTCGGGTGGTGGCCAAACCATCGCGGCCAAGAGCTCCGCTGCCGTGCTTTTGCGCAGACGGCCGACGCGATCAGGCGGAATCGTCATCCAGATCGCACAGTATGAAGCCTCGAAGAGCTTCGCGCAGATGCCGAAGCCGGTCGTGAGGCCGTCGAACCTAGTCGCCGACGCTCGTCTTCTTGCCCCGCCGACCGAGCACCACGAACCTGGCGATGCGGCGGAACGCATTCTTCACGGGCGCCACGACCGGCTGAACGTAGCCCACGTTCAACAGCCGGAGGCCGGTTCCGCTTCGCAGGGGCATGCCGTGAAGCCGTCGGATTCGCAGGTCCTGGCGCACGGCCTTCCTGTACGACGCCACCGACTTGGCGTCCGGGTGGATGCGGAAGCGGGCGAGAACCTCCGCGGGCAGAGCCAGAGCCGGGCCGATTTTGGCCAGCTTGAGCCACAGGTCCACATCCATCGCCATGTCGTACTGGCGATCGAGACCGCCGCTCCGCCGGTAGGCATCGGCGGAGAAGAATGTCGCCGGCTGGGCGGGATTCGATAAGCGGTGAAGGAGGCCGTCGAGGGTGGGATCCGGCGGCGGCGCTATCGCTCCTTTGATGGCTCCCTGGCCGTCGATCAGCAAACAGGCCGCGGTCACCATCGCCAGCCCGGGCCGGGCCGCGAAGGCGTCGACGACGCGCTTCAGCGCTCCGGGCTCCAACACATCGTCGGCGTTGAGCCATCCCAGAATGTCGCCTGTGGCGGCATTGAAGCCTTTGATCAGGGCGTCCGTTTGGCCGCCGTCCGGACCGATCGTCGCCTCGTACCCGAGTGACGTGTGCTCGCGCAGCCACTCCACGCTGCCGTCGGTCGAGCCGCCGTCGAAAACCAGGTGCTCCAGTTCCACGCCGTCGCGGCGCTGCATCGCCACGGAGTTCATACACTCCGGCAGCCAGGGCATGCCGTTGTAGACGGGCGTGACGATGGTGACTTTCATTCGGACTCCGACTCGGCCGATGACGGCAGTGCCGCGATGCCGGCGAACGTCTCAGCGAGGCCGGCTTCGAGCGCGGTTCGAGGAGACCAACCCAGAGTGCGCAGAGCCTTGCCGATCGCCAGCTGGCTATGGCGAACATCGCCGGCCCGTGCCGCCACGAACCGCGGTCGATCGGTGTACCCCGAGATCGCCGCCAGAGCATCGAACAGCTCGAGCACTGAAGTGGCGAGTTCAGTCGCGATGTTGACGGTCGTCGACTGCTCGGCCGCTATCGCCGCAACGACCGCGTCGACGACGTCGCCGACGTAGACGAAGTCGCGAGTCTGGGCTCCGTCCCCGTTGATCTCCAACGCAAGACCGGACTTCATGCGCTCGCTGAAGATGCTGACGACGCCGCCTTCGCCATCGGATCGCTGGCGAGGTCCGTAGACGTTGGCAAGCCTGAGGACCATGCGTTTCATCGGCTCCGCGCCGAGGAGATCCAGGTATCTCTCGCCGACCCACTTACTCAGGCCGTAAGGGCTGATTGGCGCTATCGGGTGAGCCTCATCGCTCGGCAGGTACTGTGGGTCGCCGTAGAGCGCCCCGGCCGTCGTGATGTAGACAAACGTTCGGCATCCGCCGGCAATTGCCCCTCGGATCGTGGCCACCGTGCCCAACACGTTGGAGCGCGCGTCGCGAGTCGGGTCCGTGACCGACAACGAGACCGAAACCTGGGCCGCGCAGTGAACGACGACTTCCGCTCCCCAGTCGGCCAGCAAACCCTCGAGGCCGGAGTCGAGCAGATCGCGCTGCTCGAACCTGGCGGCCACCGGCACATTGCTCAGCGAACCGGTAACGAGGCTGTCGACGACAAGGACTTCAAAGCCCAGGTCGATCAGACGATCGGCAACGTGCGAGCCGATGAAGCCGGCGCCGCCGGTCACCACAGCCCTTGTCACAGCGGCACGTGAGTTACGGGGTAGTAGCGGTATACGACTTGCTCCACGTATCCCATCTTGACACCCACGGCCAGCATCTTCCGCCATAGATTCCAGTCCGCGGGCAGACGATCTCGCCACGACTCCGGGTCGTACTTGAGGAATCGCAGGTGCGCCGAGTACAGGAGCGCGCCGTCGGTGAACGCTCCCAGGCCCGGCGGCCACCGCCCGACGATCCCCGTCACGCCGCCCGGCGCGATCACTTCGGATTGGCCGTAGACGAATTCCAGGCGCCGATGGACGGCGGCACGCAGCAGCACCTCAACATGATCCGGTGTGTACTCGTCGTCGTCGTCGAGCGTCGTGATCCAGGCGCCTTTCGCGTTGTCCAGGGCGTAGTTTCTGGGCCCATGTCCGAGGACCATCCAGCGCCGCTCCGGGTCCTGCGGATACGGGGTCCGTGGAATGTTCACGAACCGTACCCGGGGATCGGCCACGGACTTGACCGCGGCGACCGTCTCGGGAGTTGCGTCGTCGCCGATGACCAGGATCTCGATGTTGGTGTAGGTCTGGGCGAGGGCGGACGTGATCGCCCGATCGACGACGACTCGGCCGCGGTCGTAGCAGGGAATTCGGATCGTCACGAGCGGGTTGACCGCGTCTTCCTCGGTCCAGCACACGTCTCGGCCGCCTCGGAGTGCTGCGAGCCGAATACGGCCGTCCTCGATCTCCTGCCGAACGCGAGCGCGGTGGCGGCGGTCACCCGGAGACAGGCGCGATCGGAGCCCGTCGAGCTTCCATTGGACGCGGCGGCCCAGCTTTCTCGCTCCCACGTACTCCGACTCCCATCTACGCTACGACACAACGCCGCGAAGGGTACTCCCGCCGGGCAGAGCCGCGCTGAGTCCTCGATCGACTAGGATTGCCGGCGAATGCGTATCTGCTTCGTAACCAGCGCTCTGCCCGATGTGCCGTGCGGCATCGGCGACTACACGAGCATGCTGGCGGAGGCGTTGAGCCGGGCGGGGCAGGACGTGTCCGTCATCACCACCAGTTCTCCCCGTCTGCTGCCGAGCTCGTCCTATTCGATTGTTCCGCTGGATACGGACTGGAGCGCCGGGCAGGCGAAGCTGATCGCCGATGCCGCCATGAACCTCCACCCGGACGTGGTCCACGTCCAGTTTCCCGGGGCAAGCTACGGGCGAGGATTTGGCGCCACGCTGCTCCCCTGGCATCTGCGGTTTCGACGGCAGCGACCCGGGCTGGTAGCCACGCTGCACGAGTTCCATGTATTTCGCTTCCGCTTCCGCGCCAGGATGGCCGCCGGCTTCTCTGCGAGCGACCTGGTGATCTCGCCCGATCCCATCGTCCTCGCCTCGGTTCGCCGGATGCTGCGCTTCCGACCCGGTCTGCAGACGCGGCTGATACCCATCGGCACGAACATCGTGCCGACGTCCGCGCCCGGTGCCGGCCCAGAGGTCGACCTTCGCCGCCGGCCGGATGAGTTGATCGTCGGCCATTGGGGGTTCCTGCGGGCAGACAAAGGTATTGAGTCGCTCGTCGATGCCTTCGCGCGTGTACGCAGCGTGAGGGCAGCGCGTCTGGTGCTGGCGGGCGATCCGGGGCCAAACACGGAGTACGCGCGGCGGATTGACGCGCTCATTGCCGAGCGCGGCCTGGCCGACGACGTGCTCATCACCGGAAGGCTCGATTCGGAGCAGCTGTCGGCCGTGCTGAAGGACCTGGATGTCTGCGTGCTGCCCTATCGCGACGGCCTCGCCCAAAACCGGACGACGTATGCGGCGATGGTCGCGCACGGCGGCTACACCGTGACCACCAGGGTCGGAGACGCTGGGTACGATCCAAACACCAACACCATGTTCGTCGCGCCCGGCGACGCTGAAGCCATCGCAAAGGCCATCCTCGAGGCCTCGGACCATCCGCGTCGGGAACCGGTCTGTGGGGACGTCACCTCCTGGGACGACGTGGCCCGGCTCCATCTCGAGGCCTACGGTGCGATCGGGCGAAAGCCGCGCTCCTGAGTCGTCGGTCAGTCGGCGTCGTGCCGGCTCGACATGTCGACGAACGGCCCGGGCCGGGGCGCAAACCCTCCCGGTGCCAGGGCTCTGATGCCGGCCAGCAATCCGGCCGTCTGTGCCACCGGCCTGGGCCGACGCCTCAAGAAGGCACCCACCCAGCGGCGCGCCATACCCGCCGTCAACGTGATTGCGGCGCTGGCCGCCAGGCGTCGCGATCCCTGCCTGGCGGTGACGATCGCGTTCCGGAAGTAGTAGTAGCTCACGGTTCGTGAAGACACCGAGCCGTGTATGTCGTGCTTGATCCAGGCCCCGGGAGCAACTCCCAGCTGCCAGCCTGATTCCTCCAGGCGCATGCTGAGTTCGGTGTCCTCCCAGAACAGGAACAAGGCTTCCCAGAACAACCCCGCGGCCCGCACGGCGCTGCTGCGCAGGAACATGGCGCAGCCGCTGACGTATCCGGTCGGGACTACGTGGGCGGTCGAGTCGAGTGCCGTAGTTGAGTGTCTGGTCCGGCCGCGGGCCAGATCGACCGTCCCGCCGGAGAACCAAACCCCGGTCGGGGCCTCCGGCCCGATCGGTGCGGAGATCTGCGGCGAAATCGCCCCGAAGCGCGGGTTGGCCTCCATCACGTCGACCAGCAGCCGCACCGTATCGGCCGGGATGATCGTGTCGTTGTTGAGCACCCACACGTATGCGGCCCCGAGCTGGAAAGCGCGGCGAATACCCAGATTCGCGCCGGCACCGTAGCCGCCGTTTCGCTCGGACGTGATTACGTCGACCGAGTCGCCGAAGGCGGTGCGCAGGTCGGCTGCCTCTGGCTCCGGCGAAGCATTGTCGACGAGGACGATCCGGTGCCGGTCGTAGTCACTCGCAAGAAGCGAGCGCAGGCAAGCCCTGGTTTGTTCGATCCCGGTGTAGTGGACGACCACCGACACGACGAGTGGAACCCGCGTCCCAGAGGAGCTCGCGCCGGCCGGACCGAAATCGGCAACGGGCATCGAGCGCCGGCCCTGGTTCATCTGTGCACCCCCAGCCGCGTCCTCAACGCCCATATCAGGATCCGCGGATCGTCCCATAGATAGCGTCTGGCCAGCCGGCGGGGCTCCTGGGCGAGGCGGAAGAGCCACTCCATACCGATCCGGGTCATCCAACGAGGGGCTTCGCGCACTTTTCCGGCGACCACGTCCAGGGCCGCCCCAACCCCGATCAGCACGGTCGGCGCGAGTTCGGCGGCATGGGCATGCATCCAGATTTCCTGCTTCGGGGCGCCCAGCGCGACGAAGAGGAGGGCCGGGCGATCGGCTTTGAGAGCGGCCGCGATCGCGGCATCTTCCGGCGACCCCACGACGAACGGCTTGGGCGGGGTGATGGCGTGGACGATCCGCAGACCCGGATAGTCCGCCTCGAGCTTCTCCGCCGCCGCCTGGGCCACACCCGGTCCCGCGCCCATAACGCCCAGGGTGAGCCCGTTGCCGGCGCAGTATTCGGCGAACCTCGGCAGGATCAGCCGCCCGGTTACCGTACCCCGCAGCGGCCTTCCGGCAAGACGGGACGAGTACACGATCCACATCCCGTCCGGCACTCGAAGATTGGCCGCGTTGATCGCCGTGCGGAAGATCGGCTCGCGGCCCGATCGAATGACGTAGTCGACATTGGGAGTGCAGACGTACCGCGCCGAAGTGGCGCCCTCGGCGAGCCAGGCCTTGATCTGGGCATCCGCCTCGTCGGTGGTGACGTTGTCGAGGAAGATCGAGCCGATCTGTACTGCTGGTCGAAGGGGCTCGATCACTCCCGTCCTCCCATATCCCGCCGGTGGTTCTCCGTAGCCAGTTCGAGTCCAGAGGCGATGGCCCGATCGAGGCTCGCCGTCGAATGGTGCTCGCGAACGAAGTCCTGGCCGGCTGCCGCGGCCTGGGCCCAGCGGACGTCATCGGTCAGCAGGTCCACCACGGCTCGCGCGAAAGCATCGGGCTCGTCGCGCTGGTAGCAGCCGGCACCGTCGGGAATGTCGAGGCCACGCGCCCCAACCGATGTCGCCACTGCCGGCAGACCCCAGGCCAGGAAATCGAGCAGCTTCAGCCTCACTCCACCGGCGATCCGGAGCGGCACGACACCGACTCGAGCGCGCTCGAGGTACGGCGCGAGCGCTTCCACGTAGCCGGTCACGAGGATCCCCGGCTCTTCCGAAAGACGCCGGATCGAAGCGGGCGCGTTTGGCCCGACAAGCTCCCATTCGACGTCGGGCACGGCCGAGCGAATCTTCGGCAGAACCTGGTCGTGGAACCAGATCAGCCCATCGGCAACCCCGTACCAGCTCATCGAGCCGAGGGTCAGGATCCGCCGTCCCGGCGGCGGAACGCGGTCACGCCGCAACGCAGTCGGCGCAGGCATCGGAATGGCCGTCGTCCGCTCGATACCGAGGTCGCGCAGCAGCTCGGCGTCGTCCGGGGTGAGCACGAAGACGCGGTCGAACCGAGCGAGCCAGCGCCGCTCGGCGCGTGCGAGCTTCCAGCGTTCGTTGGCCGCGAACACGCGACGCAGCGGATTGGCGGCCTGTCGCGCCGCCAGCCGGTATATGTCCGACTCGACGTTGTGATGGGCGGCCGTCGTGACTACATCCCGTGGAGCGAGCCTCACGTAGGGCAGGACACCGAACTGATCGCAGTGCACGACGTCATAGATATTGCCGCGGAGATGGCTTCGGACTGCGGCCTCGAATGGGCGGCTGCGGAACTTGCGGAGCCGGTAGGGATCCCAGGAGCCGAGGCTGCGCAGGAGAACCGCCAGCTGGCGCAGCCGGTGGCGGCCGAACGTGAACGGGATGCGGACCACCTCGACGCTGCGACAAATCGAGCACAGATATTCCAGATCCGGCTCGCCTACTGGGTCGGCCATGGCCACAAGGTCGACGTCGTAGCGCCGGCACATCGATTCGAGGATGTGCAGCGTGGCGATCCGCCCGCCGCCGTCCCGCGGCCAGGGCAGGTCGGCCGACAGAAAGAGAGCGCGGGGTCGCGGAGCCGCCACCTGGCTCTCCTCCACCTGCGACTCAGCCACGGCTTACGAGCCCTTCCAGCAGGCCGACGGTGGCTGCCGCAGTGTCGGCCCAGTTGTATCTCGCTGCCCGGGCGAGACCCTTGCTCACCATCGCGGCGCGAAGTGCGCCGTCGCTCGCGACTTCGGAAAGCCTGCTCACGAGCTCGTCGGGGTCATTCGGCGCGAAGTAGGCCGCGGCATCGCCGAGCACTTCGGGCAGCGAACCTGCCCGCGACGCGATCACCGGCACGCCGCGCTGCATCGCCTCGAGCGGCGGGTATCCGAAGCCCTCGGCCAGGGACGGGAAGAGGAAAGCGACGGCGTTGCGATACCAGGCTTCGAGTTGCGTCTGGTCCACGGATCCGACCAGCAGGACCCGGCCGCCCGACTTCGCCGCCCGAGCGGCGAGATCGGCGTGGTCCCGGCCCGGCCGGCCTACGATCGCGAGAGTCAGCCCATGGTCGAGCTTCTCCCACGCGTCCAGCAGCAGCCCGATGTTCTTGTGTTTCTCGGTGGCTCCGACGTACAGGGCGTATGGCCGGTCGAGCGGCGCCGCGAAGGTGCCTTCGGGCAGCGGCTCGAGGCCCGGGTAGACGACCGAGATCTTCTCCGGATCCACGCCGAGGTGGCGGCTGATCTCCGACCTGCTGAAGGCGGAGATGGTCATGAGCCCGTCGGCGTTGCGGGCGGCGCGCGTGACCGACCAGCGCGCGTAGCGCACGAACGTCGGGTCGTACGTCCCGGGCTGCGTCAGGTAGTTGACGTCCAGGATTGCGACCAGTTGAGGCACTCGGCCCCGTCGACACGCATATGCCCCCGGCATCAGCATCACGTCCGCCCCACAGCGCCGGGCCGCGCGCCGCATGCCCACGTCGTACCACCAGCGCTGGAGCGTAACGTTGACGGGCCGGAACAGCAGCCCTCCCCCGACGCGCCGAGGCCCGGGGGCCCGCGTCAACTCGAGATCGGGGATCGCGTCGAGGGCTTTGACCAGGCCGGCGACCCAGCGGGCCTTGCCGGCATGTGTGCGTCGGAGCGTCGCGGTGTCGACGATCACCCGCAACTGCTGACCCTCCTTAGGCTCCCGCCGACGACGGCATCCTCCGCAGACACCGGGGCCGAGCAATGTCGGGAGGTGGGCCCGCGCAACTGACTATACTCCGGGCATGAATCAGACTGCATTGATCACCGGCATCACCGGTCAGGACGGCTCCTATCTGGCCGAGTTCCTCCTCGAAAAGGGCTACCGAGTCGTGGGCATGACCCGCCGCTCTAGCACAGATTCGATGGAGCGGATCGAGCACATCGCGGACCGGATCGAGCTGCTGCAGGGCGACATCCTGGATCAGGCTTCGCTGGTTGCGGCGCTGCAGGCGGTCGTTCCGGACGAGGTCTACAACCTGGCCGCCATGAGCTTCGTCCCGACCTCGTGGAATCAGCCGGTTCTGACCGGCGAATTCACAGGCCTGGGCGTCACCCGCATGCTCGAGGCCATCCGCCAGGTCCAGCCCACGGTCAAGTTCTACCAGGCATCGTCGAGCGAGATGTTCGGCAAGGTCCGTGAGGTCCCGCAGAACGAGTTGACGCCGTTCCATCCGCGCAGCCCGTACGGCGTCGCCAAGGCCTACGGCCATTTCCTGACGGTCAACTACCGCGAGAGCTACGGCATGTACGCGGTCTCGGGGATCCTGTTCAATCACGAATCGCCGCGGCGAGGCCTCGAGTTCGTAACCCGCAAGATCACCAACGGCGCGGCCCGCATCTCGCTCGGACTGGCCAAGGAACTCCGCATGGGGAACCTCGACGCCCGCCGCGACTGGGGCTACGCCGGAGACTATGTGCGGGCCATGTGGGCGATGCTGCAGCAGCCGGAAGCCTCCGACTACGTGATCGCGACCGGCATCGACCATTCCGTCCGCGATGTCTGCAAGATCGCTTTCGAGCGCGTCGGCCTCGACTACGAGAAGTACGTCGTCGTCGACACGCAGCTATACCGTCCCGCCGAAGTAGATCAGCTGCTCGGGGATCCATCGAAGGCACGTCGGGAGCTCGGTTGGGAGCCGACGGTCAGCTTCGAGGAGTTGATCCGCATGATGGCCGATGCCGACCTGGCCCGGTTGCGCGAGCACCCGGTTCGAAGCATCGACGTCGGTCTGGCCAACGCGCGAGGCTAGGGCGAGACGATGCGCGTCTACGTCACGGGCGCCATCGGCTTTGTCGGCGGCTGGCTCCAGGCCGAATTCAGGCGTCACGGCCACGTCGTCGTGCCGGCCCCGGGTCCGGATGAGCTCGAGATCACGGACCGGGCAGGTCTGGCGCGATGGCTCGCGGGGCCCGACGGACCGCCCGACGCGGTCGTCCACCTGGCCGGTATGGCGTTCGCACCCGACGCCCGCACCGACCCCGCGGAGGCGTTCCGCGTCAACGTCGGCGGCACGGCGGCGCTGTTCGAAGCCCTGCGAGCCGTCGGGGTCAGGCCGCCGGTGCTGGTCGTGGGCTCGTCCGAGGTCTACGGCTCACCCGACCCGAAGGACCTGCCCCTGACCGAAGACTCCCCTATCGCGTCGATCCACCCTTACGCTCTCTCCAAGATCGGCGAGGAGGCCGTTGCCATCGAGGCGTCGACCCGGCACGGATTCCCGGTCGTGGTGACGAGGTCCTTCAACCACACCGGCCCCGGCCAGAGGCCCGTCTTCGTCGTGCCGGCTCTGGCCCGACGGGTCATCTCCGTCCAGCGCGGCGAGGTCGGCTGCGTTCACGCGGGAAACGTGGATGTGCGCCGCGATCTGACCGACGTGCGGGACGTGGTTCGGGCCTACCGTCTTCTCCTGGAGTGGCTCGCCGGGCTCTCCGCGCCGTCCGCCCACGTGGTGAACGTCGCCTCGGGAGAGGCCGTGAGCATCCGTGCGATCATCGAGGAGATGTGCGGCCTCGCCGGAGTAGCGACGAAGATCGAGATCGACGACGTCCTGGTCCGTGTCGACGATCCGGCGGAAATCCGCGGCGATGCTAGTCTTCTGACACAACTCACCGGCTGGCGACCCGAGATACCACTCCACCAGACCCTGGCGGAGGTATTGGCCGAGGCCGCCGCAACGCGTTGAGGGCCAGAGGCCAGCTCACGGGGGCGCTTGATCAAAAGAAGCTGGACCCGCCATCGAAACCTGATGATCGTCACGCCCGCGGTTGCGGTTGTGGGAATCGTGATAGGCAGTCTGCTGCTGATTTCCGGCGCCAGGGGAACTTCGCAGGCGAGCGCAAACCCTACAGCCACCGCCATCGCCTCTGCGACTGTTGCCCCGACGGACACGCCGATCCCGACCCCCTCGCCGAGCCCGACCCCGACGACCTATGCGGGTTCCACGCCGCTTCCGGCCGGCTGGGTCTACGCTCCTCTGGATGGAGTGGCCACGACCGCGGCGCTGGCCGACCGACTGCCCATGGCGATCATGGTCGACGACAACAAGGTCGCGAGACCGCAGTCGGGGATATCGTCGGCATCGATCGTCTACCAGGCTCCGGCCGACGGCGGCGAAGACCGCTACATGTTCGTCTTCCAGGAAGGCACTGCCAGCTCCATAGGCCCAGTGCGCAGCGCCCGGCCCTACTACGTCTACTGGGCCGACGAATACAAGGCTTTGCTGGGCCACTACGGCGGCGACTCCCAGACCCGGCACTTTGTCATTCCCGCCAATGCCAAGTACATCTACAACATGGACGCACTGGCCGGCGGCGGCTGTGCCTATCACCGCATCACGACCCGCCGGGGGCCGCACAACGCCTACACCAACAGCGCCGCGCTGATCAAATGCCTCTCGGTCAAGAAGTATCCGACCACGTATCAGAACGTGCCCGCCCGGCCCTTCAGAGCCGACAGCAACCCGGTTGACAGGCCGACCGCCCAGACCATCTCGATCGCGTATCACACCGGAACCATCGGCTACCAGTTCCAGCCGGGAACCGACTCCTACCTGCGCTACGTCGGCGGCCAGCCCGAGATCGATCCGGCGAACAACACGCAGGTCTACGCGCGCAACGTCATCGTCATGTATCAGGGACTGACCAACGACCTCTCGGAGCCCGGGCATGTTCGACCGGTCGTCCACAACGTCGGCTCGGGCAAGGCGCTCATCTTCCAGGAAGGCCGCGAGATTGTCGGCACGTGGAAGAAGAAGAACAACACCACGCTGACTCGCTTCTACGACTCATCGGGGAATGAGATCTCGCTCGTCCGCGGCGAGATCTTCATCCAGAGCATCCCGCCGACCTACGCGGTCACGGTCAAGTAGGCCGCCCGGGCCGGAGCCGGCATCAAGCCGCTCCGACGGCGAACTACATCATCACCAGGCCGCCGTCGACCGCCAGAACCTGGCCGGTGATGTACGCGGCCTCGTCCGAGGCGAGGAACGTCACGGCGTTGGCGATGTCGTCCACGGTGCCGAAGTGGCCGAGAGGCGTGGCGGCCTTGATCTGATCCTGAAGCGCCTCGGGCAGATCCTTGGTCAGCTCGGTGACGATGAAGCCGGGCGCGACGGCGTTGCAGGTGATGCCGCGCGAGGCGACCTCACGAGCCGTGGCCTTGGTCAGGCCGATCAGGCCGGCCTTGGACGACGAATAGTTGGCCTGGCCCATCTGACCGGCCTGGCCCGACACGCTCGACATGTTGATGATGCGGCCGGCATGGGCCTTGAGCATCGGCCGGATCGCGGCCTTGATCATGTAGAAGGCGCCGAAGAGGTTGACCTCCAGGACCTTCTTCCAGTCGTCGATCGGCATCCGCATGATCAGGTCGTCGCGAGTGATGCCGGCGTTGTTGACCAGGATGTCGATCTTGCCGAAGGCCTCGACCGCGGCCGCGACGGCCTTGACGCAGGCGTCGGGGTCGGTTACGTCCGCCGGGATGTAGAGGGCCTTGCGGCCGAGGGCCTTGATCTCGGCCACTGTGGCCTCGGCGACCTCGGCACGTCCCACGTCGACGAACGCGATGTCCGCGCCCTGCGCGGCGAGCTTGAGGCAGATGGCCTTGCCGATGCCACGCGCCCCGCCGGTGACGAGAGCGGACTTTCCGGACAGATCGATCACTTCATTCCTCCTCGAGTGTGGGGGCCTGCGCCGGTCGGCGCCGTGTCGACCGTTCTGACGGGCGTAGTTCCATCGCGGAGCCACTGGAGCGCCGGCGGGAACGGATTGACCGGCTCCAGATAGCCGGATTGGATGCGGACGTCTGAGGGGCCGATTGCCGCGGCTCGTGCCATGGCGGCCGGATCGGCGGTCCACTGCAACATGATCGCCCCGGACGTCAGCCCCGAGCCGAAGGCGACCAGCAGCAGCCGATCGCCCTTCTTGATGCGCCCGGCGGCCACCGCTTCGGAAAGGGCCAGCGGCACCGATGCCGCCGACGTGTTGCCGTAGCGCTGGACGTTGACGAAGACCTTCGCCATCGGGAAGTCGAGCGACTTCGCCAGGGCCTCGATGATGCGGTTGTTGGCCTGGTGAGGCACGACCAGATCGACGTCGGAGAGATCGAGCCCGGCCTTCTTTACGGCGGCGGTCGCGGTCGAGCCCAGGGTCCGGACCGCCATCTTGAACGTCTCCGTGCCCTTCATCTTCATGTAGTGCTCGCCGGAGGCGAGAGATGTCGCGGTCGCGGGACGTGCCGCTCCCCCGCCGGGAAGCCAGATGAGATACGCGCCCGAAGGATCGGTGGTCATCTCCATGCCCAGGGTCCCGCCCGGTTCGTCGGAAGCGGACAGAACGGCCGCGCCGGCTCCGTCGCCGAACAGGATGCAGGTCGAGCGATCGGAGAAGTCCGTGTAGCGGCTCAGGGTCTCCGCGCCGATCACCAGGACGTGCTTGGCCATTCCGCTGGCGATGTAGGCGTGGGCCGTGGCGTAGCCGTACACGAAGCCCGAGCAGGCCGCGTACAGGTCCATCGCCGCCGCACGCTTGTTGCCGATGGCTTCCTTGACGAGGGCGGCCGTGGAGGGCATGACGTAGTCGGGACTCAGGGTGCCAACAAGTATCAGGTCGATGTCGTCGGGCTGGAGCCCGGCGGTGGCGATTGCCCGCAAACCGGCCACGGCAGCCATGCTGGCCGTCGTCTCGTCGGGCGCGGCGATGCGCCGCTCGCTGATGCCGGTCCGGGAGACGATCCACTCGTCGTTGGTATCGACCATGCGCTCGAGATCGACGTTCCTCAGGACCAGAGAGGGCGCGTAGGCACCCCAGCCGGTGACGTGGACGCCCGTCACGGGCCGAGCCATTACGGCTCCACCTCGATCAGGGGCTGCTTGGCCTTCACGAGCTTGCCCGTTTCGGCGACGATCCTGAGAACCCGGCCGGCCTGGTCGGACTTGATCTCATTGAAGAGCTTCATGGCCTCGATCAGGCCGATCACCTGGCCGACCGCCACGTGCTGCCCGACCGTCAGGAACGGCGGTGAGCCTGGCGAAGAGGCCCCGTAGAACACGCCGGTCAGCGGCGCCTTGACGGTCTTGATGTTTGCGGCCGGAACCGATTCCGCGGCCGGCGCAGCCGGAGTTGTGCCGGCCGGCGCGTCGGACCCGGCGACTACCGCCGCGGGCGCCGCCGCCGTCGGGGCCAGGGCCGCCGGCTTGCGCAGGATGATGCCGGTCTCACCCGACTCGACCTCCAGCTCGACAAGATCGCTGCGCTCGAGCAACGACCCGAGCTTGTCGATGAGACCCAGCAGTGACGCCGTCTCGGGCGACATGGCCGCCCGGTCCACCGGACTCTCCGCCTTCGGCTCGTCGTGACGATCGCTCATCTGTCGGCCCTCACTCAGCCCAGCGCCGGATGACCAGGGCGCTGTTCTGGCCGCCAAACCCGAAGGAGTTGGACACCGCCACGTCGATATCTCGGCGGCGGGCAACGTTTGGCGTCAGGTCGAGACCCGCCGCCGCGGCATCCGGGACCTCGAGGTTGATCGTCGGCGGAACTATGCCGGTCCGGCAGCTCATGACCGTGGCGATGGCCTCGATCGCGCCGGCGGCGCCGAGCGTATGGCCGAGCATGCTCTTGTTGGCCGTGACACTGACCTGGCCGGCACGTTCGCCGAAGAGAGTCTTGATGGCCTCAAGCTCGCGCGGATCGCCTTCCGGAGTGGACGTGGCGTGGGCATTGACCATGGCCACGTCGTCGACGCTGAGGCCCGCCTTCTCCAGGGCGCGGCGGATTGCCCGGACCGCGCCGTAGCCACCGGGCGCCGGCAACGTGATGTGAGAGGCGTCGGCCGTGGCGCCGTAACCCACGATCTCGGCCAGCGGCTCGGCGCCGCGGGCCCGGGCGTGGTCCAGCGATTCCAGCGCCACGACACCGGCACCTTCGCCGATGACGAAGCCGTCACGGCCTGCGTCGAACGGGCGCGAGGCGCGCTCCGGTTCGTCGTTGCGGGTCGACAGGGCGCGCATGGCCGCGAAACCACCGACGAGCGATTCGTGACCCGTGGCCTCGGTACCGCCGGCAAGCATGATGTCGGCATCGCCACGCCGGATCGTTTCCCAGGCCTCGCCGATGGCGTGACCGCCGGTTGCGCAGGCGGAGACGACACTAAAGTTCGGACCCTGCGGGCCGAAGACGATGGCAATGACGCCGGCTGCGAGATTGGAGATCGCCATCGGGATCAGGAACGGGGACATCCGGTCGGGGCCCTTTTGGCCCATCAGCAGGACCTGGTCGGCCAGTGTCCTGATGCCGCCGATGCCGGTACCGACGATCACGCCGGTCCGCTCGGCCAGATCGCCTTCGAGCCGGGCCGGCAGGCCGGCCTGATCCATCGCCTGACGGGCCGCCACGAGGGCCAGCTGGACGTACCGATCGTTGCGGCGCTGGTCCTTGCGGTCCAGAACCTGGGATGGGTCGAAGCCCTTGACCTCAGCGGCGATCCGGGTGGTCAGCCGTGACGGGTCGAACTGCGTGATCGGGCCCACGCCCGACCGGCCCGCGATCAGCGCGTCCCAGGTGGATGTGACGTCGTTGCCCAGCGGCGACACGACGCCCATGCCGGTGACGACTACGCGCGGCATGGCGTTCAACTCCACGTTCTTCATCGAACCAGTTTCCCAGTACGGATGGTGGCGGCGCGATAAACGTCGCCGGGCAGTCCGCGCGCCGAGACGGCGTCCGAGGCTGCCATGACGTCGTAGTTCGTGCGGTGGATCTCGGCGCTGACCCGATCCTCGTCGATCTCGATCAGAGCCCAGCTCGCGGTGGGATCGCCGTCGAAGATGTATCCGGCGCTGCCGGTGTTGACGATCGTCCGCCATCCCACCTCGCGTACCTCCGGCAGGTGGGTGTGCCCGCACACGATCACCTTGGCGTCGGTGCGGCTGACTCGATCGATCGTGACGACCGGATCCAGGTCGGTTCCCAGACCGTCGGTCAGAGACCCGGGCGAGGCGTGGCAGAAGATCACCAGGTCCTCGCCGACGCGGAGCCGTCTCTCCGACGGCAGGCGGCGCAGGTAGTCGAGGCCATCGTCGCCGATCTGGTCGCGGGCCCATTCGGCGGCCGCCAGATAGGCGTCGGGGGCGCCGTCCGTGAACCACGGGAAGGACGCGGCGATGTCGCCGTCGGCTACGGCCAGGTCGGTGTTGCCCAGCGTCACGAAGGCGCCGGCCCGCTGGAGTTCCTGGACGAGTGCCAGCGTCCCGGCCGGGTCCGGTCCGTTGAAGACCAGATCGCCGCAGATGGCCACGTAGTCGGGCCGGGCGGCGTCGATGGCCTTATGGACGGCCATGAGGGCCGGCAGGTTGCCGTGGATGTCGGATAGCGCCGCAATCCGGACCATCAGCGCAGTGCGCTCTCGGGGGCGATGATGAAGCTCAGCAGGGCTTCACAAGCCACGTCGCCGTTGACCGTCGCGACGCCCTTGCCCCGCCCGAACTTGCTGCCGAGACGCTCCATCGTCACCTCGAGCAGGAGCTGATCGCCGGGTGTCACGATGTGCTTGAAGCGGCACTCGTCGATCGCCGCGAAGAGGCCGAGCCGATCCCCGAAGCCCGGCTGCTGGGCCACGTAGATGCCCATCGTCTGCGCCAGCGCCTCGACCTGCAGGACGCCGGGCATGATCGGCTGGCCGGGGAAGTGGCCCTGGAAGAACCACTCTGTGGCGGTCACGGATTTGAGCCCGACGATGCGCTTGGCCTCCACGTCGTACTCGACGATGCGATCGACCAGCGCGAACGGCCAGCGGTGGGGCAGCAGTTCCTGGATCTGTTTGGTCGTGAGAATGGGCGCTTTGGCAGCGGTTTCGGTCACGGGGGCAGCTCCTGGTGGCGGGGGACGGCGGCTCAGCGGTTGCCGGCGGCGACGAACGGGGCACTGCCGACACGGTCGAGCAGGCTCGTCGTCACTTTGCCATCGATGAAGACCTGGTTGGCGAGGATGGCGCGGTGGAGTTCGATGTTGGTGGTGACGCCGTCGACGAGCAGCTCACGCAGCGCGGCATCGCCGCGAGCGATGGCCTCGGCGCGGTTGGGCGCCCAGACGCAGAGCTTGCCGAGTAGCGAGTCGTAGTAGGACGGGATCTCGTAGCCGGGATACAGGTGAGAGTCCATCCTCACTCCGGGGCCTCCCGGCGTGAGGTATGCCCCGACCTGACCCGATTGCGGGCGGAAATCCTTGGCGGGATCCTCGGCCAGGATCCGGAATTCGATGGCGTGGCCGCTCGAGGCGATGTCGGCCTGAGTGAAGCCGAGCGGCTCGCCGGCCGCGATCCTGATCTGCAACGCCACCATATCGATGCCGGTGACCATCTCGGTGATCGCGTGCTCGACCTGGACGCGGCAGTTGATTTCAATGAAGTAGGCCTCGCCCTTTGAGTCGACGAGGAACTCGAGAGTGCCGAGGTTCTCGTACCCGGCAGCGGCAACGGCCTTGAGGGCACGCTCGGCCAGATCGCGGCGGGCGTCTTCGGAGAGGGCCGGCGACGGCGTCTCCTCGATGATCTTCTGGTGGCGGCGCTGGACGGAGCAGTCGCGCTCGAACATGTGGACGGCGTTGCCGAAGCGGTCGACCGCAACCTGGATCTCGATGTGGCGGTTCTCCTCGAGGAACTTCTCGAGATATAGCGAGTCGTCGCCGAAGGCGGCTTTGGCCTCGGAGCGGCTGACCTTGAACGTCGACTCCAGCTCACGCGCGTTCCGCACCAGGCGCATGCCCTTGCCACCGCCACCGCCCGACGGCTTGATCAGCAGCGGGTAGCCGATCCGCTCGGCCTCCTCCAGGGCGTGGGCTTCGTCGCGCAGCATCGTGGAGCCGGGGATGGTCTGGAGGCCGTGAGCGGCGAGGAGCCGGCGAGTGGCTTCCTTGGAGGCGAACCGCTCGAGAACTTCGGCCGAGGGACCGATGAACTCCAGATCGTGGGCTCGCACGACATCGGCGAAGCTCGCGTCTTCGGAGAGGAACCCGTAGCCGGGGTGGATGGCGTCGGCGCCGCAGCGCGTGGCCACTTCCAGCACCTTGGCCTCGTTCAGGTAGGAGTCCTGGCTGGGCGCGGGGCCGATGCAGTAAGCCTCGTCTGCGGCGCGCACGTGCAGGGCGGCCCGGTCGGCCTCGGAGTAGACCGCCACGGTGGCCACGCCCAGCTCCTTGCAGGCCCGGATCACCCGGATCGCGATCTCGCCCCGGTTGGCGATCAG
>PMXR01000117.1 GCA_003171035.1 Chloroflexota bacterium | reverse complement strand
GGAAGTCGCCGACGATCGGGACGACGAGACCAAGACCGCGAACCTTGCGAACGATCTCGGGGACTGCCGCCGCGGCCGCTTCGTTGTTGACGGTGATGCGGACGAGCTCAGACCCGGCATGAGCCAGGCGGGCGATCTGGATCGCGGTCGCGTCGGCGTCGGCCGTGTCTGTGTTGGTCATCGACTGGACGACCACCGGCCGGCCGCCACCCACCACGACGGCACCAACGTCGACGGCCGTGGCCCGGCGCCGGGCCGAAAACGCGGACGACTCCATGGCTACGGAGCGCCGCCTCGCACGATGTCGAAGTAGGTTATCCAGCCGATGAACGCCAGCAGGAAGGCGAAGCCGGCGACGTAGCTCCACTGCTCGACGACCCCGACCCCGTGCACGCCGAAGATGCGCTTCAGAACCATGATCAATGCCTTGCCGCCGTCGAGAGCCGGCAGCGGCAGCACGTTGACCAGCGCCAGGTTGGCCGAGATGACGGCCATGAACAGAAGCAGCAGCATCAAGGCGTTAGGTTGCGTGGCGACGTGGCCGACATCACTGGCGATGCCGAGCGGACCCTGGACACCCGCCGGCGCTGTGGTCGGGTTCGACGCGAAACCGGTGACGATGTTGCCGAGTGTCTCCGCGATCAGGCTCATGGCCCTGCCGGTGCCGGTGATGGCTAGACCGGCCGCCTGCGACGGGTTGCCCGGCGAGTTGACGACGGAGCCAAGCGCTACTCCAAGCGCACCCTGGTGGGTGGCGTCGGGGGTGCGCAGCTGGACTTCAACGGTCCGCTGCGTGCCGCTGGCGTTGGCGACGACGAGCTCCACTTTCTGGCCGGCATGGCTCAGGAGCTGCTGCCGCCACGGGCCCGACGGGTCGGCGCTGGAGAACTCTAGGACCGACTGCGTCTGGAATGGCTGGCCGTCGATCGAGATGAGCGTCTCGCCGTCCTGGAGACCCGCGACCCTGGCCGGTGTGCCGGCTTCGCTGGACAGCGTGATCGTCGGCGCGGTGATCGGATTGAAGGCCCAGGCGACGATGAAGAGCAGCACCACGGCCGTGATCAGGTTCATGGTCACGCCGGCCACCAGCACGATGACCTGCTTGAACAACGGGGCGTTGCCGAAGGCTCGCGGATCGTCCGAGTCGGCCTCCTCGCCCTCCAGTCGGACGAAGCCGCCGATCGGCAGGTAGTTCAGCGTGTACTCGGTCTCGTGATCGTGGCCCAGCACCTTGGCCCGCGGCGGGAAGCCCAGCCCGAACTCCAGGACGCGGATGCCGACCAGCCGCGCGGTGATGAAGTGGCCCAGTTCGTGGAGCAGGACGAGCGGGACGAGGATGACGAGCAGGCCCAGGACCGCAATGAACGAGAACTGGATGCCTTCGATGGTCATCGGTACGCCTCCGCGAACGTGTGGACTTCGGCGTCCAGAGCTATCAATTCATCGAGTCCGGGCTCGGCCCGATGCGCCGCGCCAAACCGCTCCACGGCCGCGCCGAGCAATCTAGGGATGCCGTTGAAGCCGAGGCTGCCGGCGAGGAATCGCGCCACCGCTACTTCATCGGCCGAAATCAGCGCCGCACTGGCTCGCGGCCCAGCGAGACCGGCTTCACGGGCGATCCGCAGGCACGGGAAGCGTTCCTCGTCCGCGGCTCGGAAGTCCAGGTGACCGACCGCGATCAGGTCGACCGCGCCTGCCGGCGACGCCAGCCGATCCGGGTATGTAAGTGCGTATTGGATCGGCAGCCGCATGTCTGGGGTCCCCAGCTGTGCCTTGATCGAGCCATCCACGAACTGCACAGCGGAGTGGACGACGCTTTGCGGGTGAATTACCACTGAGATATCACTTATGGCGACATCGTACAGCCAGCGGGCTTCGATGATCTCCAGCCCCTTATTTGCGAGCGTGGCCGAGTCGATCGTGGTCTTCGCCCCCATGCGCCACGTCGGATGCCTGAGGGCCGCTTCCGGGGTGACCGTCGCGAGGTCCGCGACAGTGGCGTTCAGAAACGGCCCGCCCGAAGCCGTGAGCAGCAACCGCTCGATGGCCGCGTGCTCCTCGCCGACCAGGCACTGCCAGATCGCGGAGTGCTCCGAGTCGATCGGCCGCAACCAACCGAGAGGACTGGCCAGCGGGTGATGCTTATCCCCGGTCGCGCCGGCCGCGCCGGCGGCCAGCCTCGCAACGAGAGGCATGACCAGATGACCGCCCGCCACGAGGGTTTCCTTGTTGGCCGTGGCCACGATCTTGCCCGCCTCGAGCGCCGCCAGAACCGATCTCAGGGCAACGAGTCCGCCGGTTGCCACCACCACGAGGTCGACGTCGGAGCGCGTCGCCAGGACCGTCAGGGCGTCCGGCCCGCCGATTAGCTCCGTCCCAGCCGGCAGATCGAGCCGCGCCGCCGCCCGGACGTCCGCCAGCGAAACCGCCACGGGCTTGAGCCGCCGCGCCTGCTCCTCGAGTATCTGGCCCTGCGATCCAGTGGCCAGGGCTACGACGCGAAACGCGTCCGGATTACGAGTCAGGACGTCCACCGTCTGGCGCCCGATCGAGCCTCCGGAACCCAGAAGAGCTACGCGAATCGGGCCCACGGTCCTGCCGAAACCGCCGCTCCGGGTCGTGCTCCCCCGCCCCGGCGAAGTCGCCACGCTACCGCACCACGGCCGTCACGAAGATCGCGACGACCGGCGCGGCAAAGATGAACGAGTCCACGCGGTCGAGGATGCCGCCGTGGCCCGGAATGAGGTTGCCCGAATCCTTGGCCCCCGCGGCGCGCTTCAGCATCGATTCGGCGAGGTCTCCCGCCTGCGCAGCTGCGCCCACGACCGGACCGAGGGCCAGGCCGATGACCGGCGGCTGTCCCAGCGCCCACATGCCGCCGATCGCCACCAACGTCGAGGCGACCAGCCCGCCAAACAAGCCCCAGTAGCTCTTCGACGGAGAAATGTGCGCGAGGAACTTGCGCTTGCCCAGGGCAATCCCAAGGCCGTAGGCGCCGGTGTCGTAGGCCCAGACCAGAAGAACCGCCAGCAGGACCCAGCCGCGTGCGGCCCCGAACCAGGCCAGCGCCGCGCTCGCCGGCAGCGGGGGCGCAACCTGCCCGATCCGCACCAGCCCGCCGAGCATGCCGACGTACACGGCCGCGAAAGCAGTCCCGATCCACGCCGCGAACCCAACCTTGACGTCATTCTGGCGAAACGCGGCGACGCCCGCGGCAATCACCACCGCCGCGACCAGCAGATCTGCGTAAGGGCGATAGTGCTCAATAGAGGCCATGTCCGCGGCAACGACAATCGCACCCGCAACCGCCATCGCGGGCACCGCGGCGTACCCGGCACCGCGCAGCAGCCGGACGACCTCCCACGTGGCCACGGCCACGAACACGGCTATCAGGGCACCGAACCACGGCTCACCCAGCGCCAGCACGATCAGTAGTGGCGGTACGAAAATCGCGGCGCTGAGCGCCCGCTGGCGCACCTTCGCTACCGGCCGAACCGGCGCTGCCGGCTCGCGAATTCGATCAGGGCGGCGTCGAACGCGTCGCGTCCGAAATCCGGCCACAGGATCGGGCTGAAGTAGAACTCGGCATACGCGGCCTGCCAGATCAGGAAGTTGGAGATCCGCTCGTCGCCGCCGGTGCGGACGACGATGTCCGGGTCGGGCTGTCCGGCGGTGTACAGCGCCCCCGCCAGCGCCTCTTCGTCGATCTCGTCGGCGCGCAGACCCCTGGTCACGAGCGCCCTGGCAGCGTCCACCAACTCGGTCCGGCCGGAATAGTTGAATGCGATGTTCACCTGCAGACGCCGACCGGCGGCGGTTTCGTCGAGTGCCTGCGCGATCGACGTGGCGGTATCGGCCGGCAGTTCCTCGACGCGGCCCAGGACGCGGACACGGGCACCCTGGGCTTTGAGTTCGGCGGTTTCGTTGCGGATGGCCTTCTCGAGCAACATGAACAGGCCGGTGACCTCTTCGTCGGAACGGGCCCAGTTCTCGCGGCTGAAGGCGTAGAGCGACAGAACCTCAACGCCGCGGCGGACGGAGTGGCGGATGATCTCGCGGATGTTCTCGACGCCGGCGGCGTGGCCCTCCATCTCGGACCGGCCTCGAGCCTTGGCCCAGCGCCGATTGCCGTCCATGATGATCGCCACGTGCCGGGGCAACTCTTCGCGAGGCACCTCGAACGGCTCGGTCGGAGCCGCGTCCGGAGACCCGATCGTGGCCGCAGCTACGCCGCTCGCCGGTTGCGTCTCGCGGTGAACGAGAGCCGGAGAGTCAGTCGGGCGGGATATCCGACCGGCCACTAGACCTCCAGGATCTCCTGCTCCTTGATCGCACCGACGCGGTCGACATCGGCGACGTGCTTGTCGGTGATCTTCTGCAGGTGTTCCATCTCACGGCGGACGTCGTCGGCGCCGAGGGCGCCGTCGTGCTCTTCCTTCTTGAACTGGTCCGCGGCGTCACGGCGCAGATTCCGAATCTCGATCCGGGCCTCTTCCATGCGCTTGTGGATCTGCTTGACCAGGTCCTTGCGCCGCTCCTCGGTGAGGGGCGGGATATTCAGCCGGATAACCGTGCCGTCGACGTTGGGCACGAGGCCGATGTCGCTCTTCATGATCGCCTTCTCAATGGCACCAACGAGGTTGCGGTCCCACGGCTGGATGACGATCTGGTGAGCCTCGGGCACGCTGATGCCGGCCAGCTGGTTGAGCGCCATCGGCGAACCGTAGGCGTCGGCCAGGATGTGGTCCACGATCTGCGTCGACGCACGGCCCGTTCGAATCCCTTGCAGGTCCCTTTCGAGTACCTCCACCGCCCGACTCATCTTGTGCTCGGTGGCCGACAACGTCTCGCTGCTCATGCGGGGCTGCCTCCGGTGATCAAGGTGCCGACGGGTTCGCCGGCCGCGACACGGGTGATGTTCTCCGGCTCGTTGAGATCGAACACGACGATCGGCGTGTCGTTCTCCATGCACAGCGACACTGCTGTGGCATCGAGAACGCGAAGCCGCTGCGCCAGAACCTGAGAGTAGGTCAGACGGTCGTAGCGCTTGGCGTCCGGATTGGTCACCGGATCGGAGTCGTACACGCCGTCGACCTTGGTGGCCTTGAGAATGACTTCGGCGCCGATCTCCACCGCTCGCAGGGCCGCTGCCGTGTCGGTGGTGAAGTACGGATTGCCTGTGCCGGCGGCCAGGATGATGACCCGGCCCTTCTCCAGATGGCGGACGGCGCGACGGCGGATGTACGGCTCGGCAACCTCGTTCATGCCGATCGCGCTCATCACGCGAGTCTGGACCCCGGCCTTTTCGAGCGCATCCTGCAGAGCCAGCGCGTTCATGACCGTGGCCAGCATGCCGATGTAGTCGCCGGTGGCGCGATCCATGCCTTTGGCCGCAGCCGCAAGGCCGCGGAATATATTCCCTCCGCCGACGACGATGCCGATCTCGACTCCGGCGCGATGGACCTCCGCGACCTGGGCGGCGATGAACGCGCAGAAGTTCGGATCGACACCGTACTGGCGTGTACCGAGGAGCGCCTCCCCGGACAGCTTGAGCAGGATGCGCCGATAGCGCGGTCTGTTCGCTGAAGTGGCGGCCGGCCCGGGCTCACCCGAACCGGCTGCGTCGCCTTTGGCCGCGGTGGCCTCGCTCATTTACTCCCCCAGCTCGAACCGGACGAAGCGTCGGACCTTGATATTCTCGCCCGTCTTGGCAATCGCCGCAGTGATCAACTGACCAACGGTAACGTCCTGGTCACGGAACGGCTGTTCCACCAGGACGACCTCGGCGAACCACTTCTTGAGTTGGCCCTCGAGGATCTGCTCGCGAACATTCTCGGGCTTGCCGGCGAGCATGTCGGACGCCGCCAATTCGGCCTTCTTGGCCTCGAGTTCCGCTGCCGGGATCGACTCGATGGTCGGGTAGAGCGGCCGGAGGCCGGCCACCTGCATCGCCAGGTCGCGGACTAGCTTCTGGAACTCGTCGGTGCGAGCGACGAAGTCGGTCTCGCAGTTGACCTCGATCAGGACGCCGATCTTGCCGCCCATATGGATGTAGCTGCCGACCTGGCCCTCATTGGCGTCTCGGCCGGAGCGCTTGTCCGCCGCCGCCTGGCCACGTTCCTTGAGGATCGCAGCGGCCTTCGCGAGGTCGCCGCCCGTCTCTTCGAGTGCTCGCTTGCACTCCATGATGCCCGCGCCACTCTGCTCGCGGAGTGTCTTTACGGTCTCGGCCGTGATAGTCGCCATGTCTGTCTCGTATCTCCTGTAGTCGGCGCCTGCCGCTTGCCCCCATTCCAGCGGGCAGCGGCGAGGCGAGTTGTCGGAAGGTCAGTGCGCGCGAGGAGTCTCTTCGGCTTCGGCGTCGCGAACGTGCGGCGCGACATGCGCGCTCGGCAGGAGGACTTCCTCCTCGACGTCGGGCTCGAAGGAAAGGGCCGCGCCACCGACAAGTGCCGCGACGAGCTCTTCAGTGGCGGCTTCCTCGCTCTCGACTTCGGGCTGCGGCTCGGGCGTTTCGGGCTCGGTGTTGGTCCGGGCGCCGCGCTCGCGCTGGCCTTCGATACAGGCGTCGGCGACGAGCGAGCAGAGGAGCCGGATGGCGCGGATCGCATCGTCGTTGGCGGGGATGATGTAGTCGAGCTCGTCCGGATCGACGTTGGTGTCACCGGTGCCGATGATCGGGATCTCCAGCTTGCGGGCTTCCGTTACGGCGATCCGCTCGCGATGCGGGTCGACGATGAAGACCATGCCGGGCACGCGCTTCATCTTGCGGATGCCGCCGAAGGCGTCGCGGAGATGGTCCATCTCCTCGACCAGCTTCGAGACTTCCTTCTTGGTCAGCCGCTCGAAGTCGCCGCTCGCCTGTCGAGCCTCGAGTTGGTCGAGCAGGGCGACACGCTTCTTGATGGTGATGAAGTTGGTCAGCATGCCGCCTAGCCAGCGGCGGTTGACGTAGGGCTGGCCGGCGCGGATGGCTTCCTGGGAAACCGGCTCCTGGGCCTGCTTCTTGGTGCCGATAAAGAGCACGCTGTCGCCGCGGGCGACGGTCTCCCGAGCGGCTTCCAGGGCGACGTCAAGCCGCTTGACGGTCTGGGCCAGGTCGATGATGTGGATCCCGTTGCGCTCGGCGAAGATGAACGGCTTCATCTTGGGATTCCAGCGACGGGTCTGGTGGCCGAAGTGGATACCGGCCTCCAGCAGCTGTCGCATCGAGACGGACGGCATGAGACGAAACCTCCTGCGGTTGATTCCTCCGCAGCGCTCCCGTCGAGAACCGGCGGCCAATTCGGCCCGTCCGGCACCGCTCTCGACGCGGCGACTCTGCGTGTGAACTCCGTCGCGGCCCGCCCTGCGGCGAACCAGCCACGTGTGTCGTCCCAACGGAACGACCGGCGCGGAGTGTAGCACAGGCGACACGACGATCTGAGCGGCCGATCCAGCTCACGCCCTCTCCTCACGCATCGTACCCTCAGCGTCATGAAGTTCCTGCCCAGCGCGAAACCACGCCGGCGGACCCTTGGCTTGCTCGGCACTGCCGCGGCCGGCCTGGTGGTCGCGGCCGTCGTCGGGTCCGGCGTCATGAACCCGCCGGCGGTGCCATCCGAGCAGTCGAGGACCGCCATCGGCGACATCGCGTCGTTGCTTGCGCCCGCATCGGCCGCTTCGGCCCCCGCCGCCACCCCAACGCCGACTGCGGCACCGGCGCCGCCCACGCCCGCGCCGCTCGTGCCGGTGGTCTCGTTCTGGTCTACACGCCGCGACATCAGCCGGGCCGATATCGCCGCCCTGTGGGCCGGCAACCCCGATGCGGCAGCCCGGACCGGGTTCAATTCCGTGGCCGTGGCCAGCCAGGACGGGGAGCCGCTGGCCGCCGCACTTGGCGTGGCACACGGACCGCGCGTCAACCTGGTCACCTCGATGAACGTCAAGGCGGCAGTCGCCGCTTCCGCGAGCACGCTGGGCTTGATCCCCGCCGAGGATGTGAGTCCGGACGTTCTGGCGCTATCCGTCGATGGTGTGTCGCTGTTCACGTCGGAACGCATCAAGGATCTGTCGAAGTGGCCGCTCAACGTCATGTCCGCGACTCCGACGACGTATCTGCCGGGCAACATCTGGACTCTTGCCGCCGGCGGCGACGTCAACCTCGCCCGTCAGGTCTATGTCGAAGCGGTCACCAAGAAGCTTGGCCCCGATTACCCGTGGTCGGCGGGCTACGCGGTCATCCGCGGCCACGACTGCTGCGACCTCAAGGGTGGTCCGTTGCTGTCGGCGCATGCGACCGGCAGCGGCGGAATCCTGCGCAGTCGTCTGGCCGATGCCGACCTGGCGGTGGTCAATCTCGAAGGCTCGGCGCCGGACAACCACGTCAACTCGCGCGACAGCTTCAACTTCACGTTCGACCCGGCCCTTTTGGTCGGCCTCAAGCACGCCGGGATAGACGCCGTCTCGCTCGCCAACAACCACATCAAGAACGGCGGAGCGCAAGGAATCATCCAGACGATCCAGCATCTCGACGCCATCGGGCTGCCGCACGCCGGCGCGGGCGCAAATGCCACAGCCGCCAGGCAACCCGTCTGGCTCGCGGCCGACGGCCTCAAGGTTGCGTTCCTCGCCTACTCCGCCATCGGCCCGGGCAACTGGGCCGGCACTCACACTCCGGGAGCGGCACCGTTGCGTCTGGCCGACGTCACGGCGGATATCAGGGCCGCCCGAGCTGCCGGAGCCAGCATCGTGATCGTCATGCCTCACTGGGGTCAGGAATTCAGCTTCTCGCTCAGCGCCACGCAGAAGGGGGATGCCGCCGCATTCGTGGCCGCCGGGGCCGACCTGGTCCTCGGCAGCCACTCTCATTGGGTCGGCGGCATCGCGACGATCCCCGGCCCCAACGGCCCGGCCTTCATCGACTACTCGCTGGGCGACTTCCTGTTCAACCTCAACCACGACCCACTGTCGCAGGAGGCCGTCCTGGCAACGATGACCTTCTCGGGCACGCGGCTGGTCCAGGTCGGTCTGGAGCCCACAGTGATGATCGCCGGCGCGCGTGTGGGGCTGCTCTCACCTGCCGGGGCGGGGAAGCCCGTCCTGGACGCCATCCGGGCCGCTTCTCGCCGTCTGCCGGGATTCTAAGCGCGGAACACAGCAGGGCCGGCCGGCCACCCGCAGGCTCTAGTCGCCCAATACGTTGCGGTAAAGACGCACTGCGGGCTGGGCGGCCCGCAAGCTCCCGGCCCGCGGATCCTGGGCGCGCGGCTCCACCACCGCCAGGTCCACCGCCAACGGCAGCCGGGGCAAGGCCGATCCGTCCGGCAGCCGCCCGGCCTCGAGCAGCCGCGCAAGACCGATCCGCAGCCGCGTTCGCTTGCGGTGATCGAACGTCTCTTCCGCGCCACCGAAATCGCGCGAACGGCGCCACCGAACCTCAACCACAACCAGGCGAGACGGCGGCCCCGGATCCACGGCGACGATGTCCAGTTCGCTGCGCCCGGCATGGACGTTGCGCGCCAGGACGATCCAGCCGCGGGCGGTCAGGAGGCCCGCGACCAGAGACTCGGCCGCGTCGCCCGCCTGCTGGCGGCTGGTTCGGTGTCCTGTGCCGGTCGGCATGCGCTTCCTCGCGCCGCGGCCGCTAGTCGAGAGTCTCGGGTGCCTCGAGATCTACGTCATCGACATCGATCGCGTCCGCCGCGGCATCGTCCCACAGGCCCATTTGCTGCCGATTGCGACACGGCGCGAACGACAGGCGATGGATGGGGCTGAGACCCAGGAGGTCGAGCCCGGCCCGGTGCTCCGGCGCCCCGTAGCCCTTGTTCTGCCCGAGTCCGTAGCCCGGGTATGTGATGTCGTACTCCTCCATGAGCCGGTCTCGCGCGACCTTGGCGATGACCGACGCCGCGGCCACCGAGGCGCAGAGCCGGTCGGCCGAGACAAGGACCCGTTGATGGACTGGCACTTCAGGCAGTGAGACCGCGTCGAGCAGCAGGGCGTCCGGGCGGATCGGGAGGCGCGCTGCGGCGAGCGTGCTGGCCAGCAACGTCGCCTGGAGGATGTTGATTCGGTCGATCAGCTCGGGACCCACGAACGCAATAGACCAGGCCACGGCATGTGCGCGAATCTCGATGTCGAGCCGGCGCCGGTCCTCCGGCCGCATCAGCTTGGAGTCACGCAGGCCGCGGGGCAGCCAGCCGGGCGGGAGGATGACGGCCGCTGAAGTCACCGGACCTGCGAGACAGCCACGCCCGACTTCGTCGATGCCGGCCACGTAGCGATAACCACGCGACCAAAGGATGCGTTCCTCGGCGAAGTCCGGATCGAGCCGGGCCTTGTGCCAGGCCTCGATGCGGAGCCTGCCGCCGGCCGAGCCAGGCGCGGATACAGAGAGACCCCGCCGCGCCGACGAGGGCGAAGAGACGGGGTCCTCGACCGAAACCTGGGAGCGACGGGCGTCTCGCATGCCGCTCCGGCTCGCTAACTGTTTACGCGGCGCTCGCGCAGAGTGGCGGCCTTGCCGACCCGCTTGCGCAGGAAGTAGAGCTGAGCGCGGCGAGTCTGGCCGTGGCGCACGACTTCGATCTTCTCGATGCGCGGGCTGTTCACCTTGAAGGTTCGCTCGACGCCGACACCGCTGGCGATGCGGCGGACGGTGATCGACCGCTGGATGCCGCCGGAGCGCAGACGCATGATCGTGCCTTCGAAGACCTGGATGCGCTCACGGGTGCCTTCGACGACGCGGGCGGAAACCTTGACCGTGTCGCCGGCGGCGAGCTCGGGCAGGTCCGTCCGGATCTGGTCTTGAACTATTTCGTCGAGCACGTTCACAGTAGATCCCTACTTCTAGCGGCGGCGCTGCAGCGCTGCGGTGGCTATATGGCCCGCAGCGAGGCTGCGATCAAGGCACATCCGAAAAGGCCACCAGGGCGGCCGACGGCGAAGGATATCACACCCGGCCGGGCGTCTCAGTACCTTCGTCGTCTTCGAGCTTGAGTTCGGCCAGGAGCTTGCCCTCCTCGCTACTGAGTTGCCGCCCTTCGAGCAACTCCGGCCGGCGGCGCCAGGTGCGGCGCAGTGCTTCCTTCAATCGCCATTTTCGGACGGCTTCGTGGTGGCCGCTGGTCAGTACCGGCGGCACTGTCACGCCGTTGAACTCAGGCGGTCTCGTGTATTGCGGATACTCGAGCAGGCCGGCCGTGAACGATTCCTCCATCGTCGACTCGGCGTCGATGGCGCCGGGCAGGAGTCGCAGGATCGTGTCTATGACGACCATCGCCGGGATCTCGCCCCCGGACAGAACGTAGTCGCCGATCGAGAGCTCCAGATCCACCATCGAGCGGATCCGCTCGTCCACGCCCTCGTAGCGCGGGCACAGGATGATCAGGTGCCGGCGCGTTGCGAGATCGTGGGCGCGGGGCTGCGCGAAGACCTCGCCGCCAGGGTCGGGCAGGATGACGGTGCTGTCGGGCCGCCGCAACGCCGCCAGGGCGCCCGCGACGACCTCCGGCCGCAGGACCATGCCCGCTCCCCCGCCGTAGGTGTAGTCGTCGACCGTCTTGTGCCGTCCCAGGCCCCACTGGCGCAGGTCGTGGATCCGAACCGCCGCCAGACCGCGCGACTGGACGCGGCCGGGGATGCTTTCGGCGAGGGCGCCGGCGAACATCCCCGGAAAGAGGGTGAGGATCTCGATCTCTAGTGGGACCCCAGGCGCCGTGGCTTCAGGTGCGGCTTCAGCCGTGGCTTCAGCGGGCCGGTCGGCGCTCGCAGCCGAGTCGGCCGCCCCAGACAGAACGGCGGCGCCTTCCCCGCTCATCAGTTCTTATCGGCCGCTTCGGCCTCGCCGGCGCCGTGGGTCTCCGTGCCGGCTTCGGCGTCCTCAACCTCGGGCCCCTCGCCGCGAAGCCCGAGGGCATCGCCGTCGACGACGATCTCGCCGCGAGCAGGCGCGAAGATTCGAACCACCGCCCGAACCAGCGGCACGTCCAGCTCCCCGGCGGGGCCTCGAACGACCATGACCTCGGCGCCGCCCGCTCGGTACATGTCGACGACCTCGCCGAGCGCTGTGCCGTCGACATCGGCCACCTTTGAGCCGATGACCTGGTGCCAGTAGAACTCGCCGCGCGGCAGTTCTTCGCCCGGAGCGACGACGACTTCGAGATAGACGTCGCGCAACGCTTCGGCGGCGTTGCGGTCCGGAATCTGGGCAAACTGAAGCCGCCAGCCGAGTGCATCCGGGCTGGCATAAGCGATGGTCAACGGGGCCGCGGTGCCCTCGACGAAGAGGGTTTGGCCCACGGCAAATCGATCCTCGGGCCGGTCGGTCAGCGACTCGACACGAACCGTGCCGCGAAGTCCGTGGAACCCACGCACCTGACCGACAACGAGCCGCTCTCCGGCGGTCACGGCCGGAGACTCAGCCGATTTCCAGAGAGACGGTTTCCCCGTCGCGGGCCGACATGACCTTCAGCAACGTTCGGAGCGCCTTGGCGACACTCCCGTTGCGGCCGATCACTTTGCCCATGTCCTCTTCGGCGACGTGAAGTTCGATGACCGTTCCGTCGGGGCCGGTTGTGATCTCGACGACGACTGAGTCGGGATCGTCCACCAGGTTCTTGGCGACGTACTCGACCAGATCCTTGGCTGCCATAGGCCTCCTCGTGGTTTGTGTTCGGGGTGGCTGGGACGCGCGGTCAGGCGCGGACTACTTTGAAGCCGGAGCGGCCTTGCGCTCGACCTTGGGGATGATCCCGGCGTTCTGGAGAAGCCGCGACACCGTATCGGAAGGCAGAGCGCCCTGGGCGAGCCACTTCTTGATCTTCTCGGCGTCGACCACGAACTCGACCGGGTCGGTGCGCGGGTTGTAGTGGCCGAGTGTCTCGATGGCGCGGCTGTCGCGGGCGCCGCGACTGTCCATGACGACGACGCGGTAGGCCGGCTGCTTGGTGGCGCCGACGCGGCTTAGGCGAATTCGAACTGCCATGTGCGAGCTAATTCCTCCTGGATCTGATGGGGCGGCTTGCCCGGCGAGCTACTTGGCCGTGACGATGAACCGCAGGATAACCGTATTGCCGCCGGTGACGGCGTATCCCACTCCGCCCAGGTGGTCGAAGTAGGGCTTGTAGTCGAGCGTCCATCGGGACGGCGAGACGTTGAAGAACGCTTGACCGATCTGATCCTCCAGCGCGGGAATGTTGAGGTAGAGCGATTGAGAGTTGCTGGACCCGACCGCACTCATGACAGTGGAGTAGTCAGACTGCGATGCAAGTGATGATCCCGAGGCGGTGTCGATGACGGCCTTGACGAACGCGTCGTCGACGCCGGCAACGATCAGCTTGTCCTTGGCGGCAACGGCGATGTCCAGGCCACCGACGGTAGAGTCGGGTGTCGACGCGACGTGGATGAGGGTGATGTTGACGCCTTTGTACGTTTCGTCGCGGCTGGTTGCGTTCAGGCTGCTGCCGGCGAGCGCCAGGACGTTGTGCAGCAGAGCCACCTTGGCTCCTGCCGTGGTGGCATCTGTGGCCTCGACCACGACCCCACCGTCGTAGATCGAGCCGTTCTTGGTGACCACCACAGAGGCGTCACCGATCCAGTCGAGTCCGCCCACCAGGCCCAGGGCACTCTGGATCTGCCCGAGCGAGGAGTCGTTGGGCATCTGCTTCTGCACGGCCGACAGGGTCGTCGTCAGCGTCTTGCCAAGCCCGTGCACTTCGGTGACGAGTACCGTCGAGCCCGGCAGCGACGACGCCAACCGGCTTACGTGGCTGTTGTCTGCCGTCTGCGCGGTGCCGGAGCGCGGCATGACAACAGTGACCATGAGCTGCCCCGAATCCGCCCGGACGTTGCCGGCGATCCAGGCAGGGATCTCGCCGAGGACGTTCGCCGCCGAAGACGACGCGCCGATGCTGCCCATCATCGTGCTCATGCCGCTCAGCTCGGCCTTGACGATCGTCGCCGGATCGACGTAGAAGCGGGCCAGGCTGTCGCCCGACAGGGAGTTCATCGCCGCCTGGTAGTTGGGGTTGTCGGCCAGCGAGCCCGCCGTGTGCGAATCGAGCGCCGCTTCGACGCCCTGGATCGTGCCCATCAGCAGATCCTGGTCGGTCAAGGCGTAGGCGCCGGCGTCGAGCCCGGTTCCGAACGAGTAGAGCGTCGTCCCGGCGTACTGCGAGGCGGTCGTGGCCACGCCGCTCTTCGTCAGTTCGTTGGCGACCCACGTCTTGGCCGCGTCATGGTCCTTGAGGGCCACGATCGCCACCACGCCCGGCGCGGCGGCGCTCACGGCGGTTGGGCCAGAGACTTGCGGGACCGCCGACCCGATGTCGGTGACGGCTATCGAAACCTCGCCCTCCATCCACGGCTTGAACGCCGAAGTGTAGGTGAGGTCCGGCGAGACGGCTCGGGTCATCCGGTTGAGCAACTCGTCCAACCCGGTATTGAACTGTGACCGGTCCATGAAGCCCGGGAAGTGGCTCATGAAGTCGGCCAGCTTAGAGTGCTGGTCGCCTGGGAGGTCGGTTCTGACTTCCAGGAAGGCGACGGTGTTCTTGGGCGCGACGCCCGCCGTGAGCGACTTGGCCCCGGCCGCGCCGGAAAGGACGTAGAAGCCGCCCGCGGTGACGAGGACGACGCACATCACGATGGCGCTCGCGATGCCCCAGCGGAGCCGGCGAGACCCGCCGGAAACCGGAGCGCGCGCTACGCCCGGCGCCCAGCCCTCCCCCATCGGAGAGACTTCGACCGCGGGCGTGGAATCTCCGGACGCCTGAACGGCGCCGGTAGTCTGAGTCGGATCCATGAGGTTCCCTCCCCTACCCGAACATGCCCGGCATGCGCTTGCCCATCCGGCCGCCGGAGAGCTGCTTCATCATCTTCTGCATCTGGCCGAACTGCTTGATCAACGAGTTGACATCCTGCAGCCGCGTGCCGGACCCGTTGGCTATGCGCCGCCGCCGGCCGGCATTGAGTATCGCCGGTTCGCGTCGCTCACCCGGGGTCATCGATCGGATGATCGCTTCAACCCGCTTGAGATCACCCCGATCGACGGACTCCTGGGCCTGCTTGGCCATGCCGCCCATGCCCGGGATCATCTCCAGGATCTGGCCAACCGGCCCCAACTTGCGGACCTGCTCCATCTGCTCGAGCATGTCTTCCAGGGTGAAGCTGTTTTTGCGCAGCTTCTCGGCCATCTTGGTGGCTTGCTTCTCGTCGTAGTGCTCCTGCGCTCGTTCGACGAGTGTCAGTACGTCGCCCATGCCCAGGATCCGGCCGGCGAGCCGATCCGGGTAGAACGGCTCCAGGGCGTCGGTCTTCTCGCCGGTGCCCATGAACTTGACCGGCAGCCCGGTGACGGCACTGATCGACAACGCCGCGCCGCCGCGGGCATCGCCGTCGATCTTGGTCAGGACCAGGCCGGTGACCGGCACGGCCGCGTGGAACGCCTCGGCCACGTTGACGGCTTCCTGGCCTGTCATGGCGTCGACCACGAGCAGGATTTCCGAGGCCTTCACCATCGCGGCCAGATCCGCGATCTCCTTCATCAACGGGGCGTCGACGGTGAGCCGGCCGGCCGTATCGAGGATGATCGTGTCGCGCACCTGCTTGCGGGCGGCGGCAAACCCGCCGCTGGCAATGTCGGGAACGCTCGTACCGGCAGGGGCGCGGTGGACGGGGATGTCCAGCGACTTGCCCAGGGTCTCGAGCTGGTCGGCCGCGGCCGGGCGATACGGGTCGGCGGCGACGAGCAGCGGCCGGCGACCCCGCTTGTGCAAGTAGCGCGCCAGTTTGGCGGCCGTGGTCGTCTTGCCAGATCCCTGAAGACCGACGAGCAGGATCACCGCCGGGTTGCCGGTGAGCTTCAGATTCCTGTCTCCGGCCGAAAGCAGCGCCACCAGCTCTTCGTTGACGATCTTCACGACCTGCTGGCCGGCGGTCAGGCTGTCGAGAATCTCGACGCCCGTCGCTCGCTCGCGGACGCGCGCAACGAAGTCCTTGACCACCTTGAAGTTGACGTCCGCTTCGAGCAGCGCCAGACGCACTTCGCGCATCGCGGCGTCGACGTCGGCGGCGCTGACACGGCCGTGGCCCGTCAGGGCACCCAGCGTCTTGCGCAGGCGGTCGCTCAGAGCATCGAACATTGGTGGTTGGCAGACTCTCTGATCCGTCCCGCCGCCCCGACAGCGGGGGTGGCGTTGGGCCGCGGATTCTGGCGGCACCGAAGGCTCGGGGAGTTTACCTCATGAGGCGGAGATTGCGACACCGGCTATTGGACGAATTCGCCGCCGATCCCCAAGTCGTCGGCGGCCCGCGGCGCGGATACTCGGCCTCGCCCCGCGTGGCGGCGGCGATGTTCGGTCAGCAGCGCGTAACGCACTATCCACTCCTGGTCGACGGCCGTGATACGCGTGAACTCGACCGCGACCTCGACGAGCTGAGGATGGGCCGGGTCGTCGGACGGCGCTCCCCGGTGCGGGCCGACCCGGATCACCCGGTCGGTGGTCGAGATTCGATTTCCCACGGATAGCGGCAGCATGACGTCCAGTTTCTCGCCGACGTCGACCGACGCGTCGGTCCGGAGAAGCATGCCGCCTGGGCTGAGGTTCACCGTCGTGCCGGCGTTGCTCTTGCCGCGCGGTTGCCAAGTCGCGGAGTCGATGTGGCGGAATCGGACCGGCAGGTCCACCACGTAGCGTGGATGGGCTCGCCGCTGGATCAGGTTCAGTGACTCGGGGCGTCGAACCGCAAACACCCGCGACCGGCTGCCGCCCATTGCCCGCAGGAACTCCGACGTACCGACCAGCGCCGCCCCAGGCCGCGCGACCGAGAGCCCGACTGCCCGTCCGAGCCGGATCGCTTCGAGACGCCGATCGGGCGAGGCCAGGCCAAGCCAGAGCTCGGTCGGGCAGACCTTCAGCAGGACAGTGCTGAGCGTAGCGGGGCGGCCGGCCACGTCCGCCTCGACCAGAACGTGGTCCTGGATTGCCAGTTCGCGATTGGTCTCGTGCGTGGGATCGATCATCGAGATGAGCCTTCGGGCGCCGGCGCCTTGCCGGCCACTCTCTTGTCACGGTGCAGCGGCATTCCGCTGTGCAAGGGATCGCCTTGCCCCTGAGTCATCGGCGGCGGAGCACAAGACGTCGATCGGTGGAGTCCCTAGTACGTGGCCCCGGCCTGGTCGCCGATCGGAACGGCCTCCTCGGCCGCGGCCGAGGCCCCGACGCCGGATGAAGCGCTCAGAATCAACGCCGGCAGCAACGCATACGGCCAGTTCCCGAGGAGCCCCCCGGCAGATTCGCTGAAGAGGGCCGTGACCAGAAAGGCGAACGTGGTTACGGCCAGCGTCAGACTGACGAAACCAAGCGCGCCCCGTTTCGCCGCGTAGGCGCACGCAAGTGCAAGCCCGATCAACCAGGTGAGCCAGACGGCGGCGCCGGGCACGCCGATCTGGACCAGCATAACCCCGAGCGTGCTCTCGGCTCCGCTCTGGCCGATCCCGAAATCGCCTCCGTACCCGAGACCGTATCCCAGGGGAGCGGAAGCGGCGCTGTCGAGTCCTTCCTTGAGGCCCCGGACGTGCGCCAGGGCACCATTCCAGACACCGAACAAGACCATCAGGCCCGAGCCGGCCAGCACCAGGACTGCGATGAGGCCCGCGAGGCCGACGACGGTCGACGGCCGCCTGAGTTCGGGCCTGACGCGAGCGAGGAGCGCATATGCCCCCGCTACCGCGAAGACGAGCATTCCGGCCTTTCCGATTGTGAGCACGGTAGCTCCGGCCAGAATTGCCACCACTACGTAGGTCAGCCACTTCTTGGGCCAGATCGCGAGTGCGAGCACGCCCGCAAATGCGAGGTACATCGCCAGCGTGGTCGCCTCGAGGTACGTCGAAACGAGGCGTCGGAACGGATCCCCGAACCCGAACACCCAGAAGTTGAGGGGCAGACCGTTGAGGAGGCGCTCCTGGTCGGACCAGGCGGCCAGACCGGACTGAACCGACAGGTGGTAGTAGTCCGCGGCGGGCGCGATGTCACGCCATATCAGCGACTCGAGCACCGACCGCTCGAGGTAGCCGAAGATCGCGACCGGAACCGCCACGACGATGATTGCCACGACGATTGCCCTGACCTGTGCCGCGCGGATCGGCAACAGCCTCGCCGCCAGATAGACCAGCGGCAGCTCGGCAAATCGGCGGGCATAGGTGATGCGGTGATCCAGAGTGGCACCGGACAGGACGATTGCCAGGACGATCGCCACCCCGAACGCAACCGCCGCCACGTCCACGAACCGGATCGTCCGCGAACTCGCCTGCCAGACACGCCCGGCCTGTGGCAGTCCGACGACGAATAGGAACGGGAAGAAGAACTCCTTGTAGGCCAGCAGCCAGGTGAAGGTGGTCGCATCAAGGACGGGCGACAGGATTGCCACGACGAGCCGCTCGACTGTCAACCAGACGAGCAGGCCCACAACCAGCACGACGGGCCGGGCACGCAGCGCCCAGATGTACCCGAACAGCGCCAGGATCAGGACGGCATACGCGACTTTGAAGCCGGCGCCGGCGCTTCCTAAGACGGCACCGACGACGATTGGAGCGATCGTCGGGGCGAGCGCCACAGCCCACTCGCGGCGAGGCCTCAACATCTCGAGGATGGCCTTTGGACCCTGGGGATCCCGTGACGGCAGCGCAGACGCCGGCGAACTCGTGGTCATGCTCACCTCAAGCGGCCGGCGAGCGACGTCCTCCTGGTCGCTCAACGCGGGCCTCGTAACTATACCGCCACCCTGGGAGGCCTCCTGCTAGAGTCAGGCTCGGCGCGGCGAGCGCAGCCACAGCCACTGGGAGATGCGTCGACTTGGATCCTGAACCGCGTCTGGATCGAGATCTCGAGAACGACCGGGAGATCGGCCGAGCGACCGCGAATGACTCCCGGCTGAAGCGCGGCGCGGAGCTGCTGGCGAGGAACAAGCCCGAGACGGCGGAGACCACCTTCCGCGAAGTGATCGAGGAGTTTCCGGAGTCGGCGGCCGCCCACGCCCTACTGGCCATGGCTCTGGCCGACCAGGCCCGCGGCCGGGAGGCTATTCACGCCGCCGACCGGGCAGTGCTGCTGAACCCGCACCTGGCTCTGTCTCACGCCGCTCGGGCCTGCGCCCTCGAGGCTTCCGGGCTCGTCTGGGAGGCTGAGATGGAGAGCCGCCAGGCCGTGGCCCTGGCGCCAACCGACCCCAATCGCCACTCCGACCTGGCCGGCATCGTAGGACGTGCCGGCAGGTACGGCGAGGCTCTCGATATCACCGGCCGCGGCCTCTCCCTCAACCCTCAGCATCTGCCGTCGCTGCATTGCCGCGCACTGGCGTTGGTCTCACTCGGTCGAGTGGACGAAGCTCAGGACCTTCTGGCCTCGGCCCTGCTCGAAGATCCGGACCTGGCCCAGCTCCATGCCAGCATCGGGCTGATGCTCGAAGATCGCGGCGACACCGTCCGGGCGGCGGACGAATTCAGGGAGGCCGTACGGCTGGACAACTCCGTCATGCTCGCCCATGACGGACTTCACCGCATCGGCTCTTCCAACAGCCGACTACGCCCCGGCAACTGGCGGCGAAAGGGCCCGTAGGACTCGACCGACCAAGTCCGCTATGCGAAAAGCGCGCTCACGAATGCCTCGGGATCGAAGGGCAGCAGGTCGCCCACCTTCTCCCCCACTCCGACGAACCGGACCGGGACGCCGAGTGTGTTCTCGATGGCGAAGACGATCCCACCCTTCGCCGTCGAATCGAGCTTGGTCAGCACAATGCCGGTCAGACCCGTGGTTTCGTGAAAGACCTTCGCCTGCGACAGACCGTTCTGGCCGGTGGTCGCGTCCAGGACGAACAGCACCTCCGGCGTCGAGCCCGGCAGGCGCTTGTCGATGACCCGGCGCATCTTGGCCAGCTCGTCCATCAGGTTCGACTTGGTGTGGAGCCGCCCGGCGGTGTCGGCGATCACGACATCCACGTGGCGTGCGATGGCGGCGTCTAGCGCGTCGAAGATCACCGCGGACGGATCGGCGCCGGGCGCATGGGCGACGAACTGGCTGCCGCTTCGATCTGCCCAGATACGGAGCTGATCGATCGCGGCGGCACGGAACGTGTCTGCCGCGGCCAGCAGCACGGAGCTGCCTTCCGCGTGATACAGGTGTGCCAGCTTGCCGATGGTGGTCGTCTTGCCGGTGCCGTTGACACCGACCATGAGAATCACGGACGGATAGCCCGGCTCGGCCGACGCCGGACGCCAGGATGGTTCGCCCGGCAGCAGCCGCGAGGCCAGTTCGGCACGCACGGCAGCTTCCGCCGACGGCTCGTCCTTGCGGGCTCGAGCCCGTTCCACGACCTCCATCGCCAGCCCGCCGCCGACGTCCCCCGCGATAAGCAACTCCTCTACCGCATCCCAGTCGGCGCCGGAGGGACCGCTCCGAAGGGCACCGCGCAGCCGCGACATGAACCCGCCCCGGCTGCGTTCGAGACCTGCGGAAAGATCGCCCGGGGTGGCATCGTCGATCGGCGATTCGGAAGCCGGCGCCGGCACCGCCGGAGAGACGGTCACGGGGCCCTCTACAGGCGCCGCCGACTCGCCGGCCTCGTCGGGCCCAACCCGCCACAGCGACTCGGCGGCCTGATCGGCCGGGGTCGGCTCCGTGGGCTGCTCTGGTTCGTCCTTGGGTTTGCGTCGGAAGAACAGGGGAAACCTCCCGGTCAGCCGGCTGTGGCCGCTGCGCTCTTCTTGGTGACCTGGTCGGCCAGGTCGCGAGCNNTACAGCGCGTCCGCCGCCTCGATTGTGCCGCGATTGTGAGTGATGACGATGAATTGCGTCTGCTCGGCCAGGCCGCGGAGCGCGTCGGCGAAGCGTCCGACGTTGGCCTCGTCCAGAGCCGCGTCGACTTCGTCCAGGACGCAGAACGGCACTGGATGGACCTCGAGCATCGAGAAGAGCAGCGCGACGGCGGTCAGAGTGCGCTCACCGCCCGAGAGCATGCTCAGCGGCTGCGCTTTCTTGCCCGGTGGCCGCGCCACGATTTCGACGCCGGTCCCGGCCAGATCCTCGGGATCGGTCAGGCTCAGGCGGGCGAAGCCGCCGCCGAACAGCTGCCGGAAGCGCGCATCGAACGCGGTCTCGAGCGCCGTGAACGTCTCGCGGAACTGGGTCGCGATCATCACGTTGAGCTGGTCGATCAGCGCGCGCGTCTTGGAAATGGCCGTGGTCAGATCGGTTCGCTGGGCCTCAAGGCCGTCGAGCCGCGTCTTGAGAGCCTCATATTCCTCGGAAGCGAATGGATTCGGCGCTCCAAGCTCGTGGAAGCGGCGGCGCAGCTGGGCCAGCCGAGACGGCGCAGGCGCCTCGACGACCGGCGCCGCCGCCCACCGGGCGGTGGCGCCGGTGAGCAGGTTCTCCAGGGTCGTGCCACCGGCGGCGTCCGCATCGCCGGCGGAATCGCCTTGCGAATCGCCACTCACATCCGCGCCCGAGGCCTCGGCGATTGCGGCCGCGTAGACCGCAGCCCGGGCGCGAGACGCGACGGCCGAATCTTCCGTGTCCATGTCGGTCCCGACCGCGTCGTCGATAAGCAGTCGGATGCCGAGATCTCCCAAACCGGCCAGTTCGACCAGCACCTGCTCGCGAACGGCGTCGAGCGCCAGCCGCGCTTCGAGCTCGCCGACCTCGGCGGCCCGGACCCGGTCCTGGCAGGCCCGCAGCCGATCTCGCGCATGCGTCGCGGCAGCTTCGGCCTCGGCAAGCCGCGTCCGCGCCACCGCCGCGGCCGTACGCAGCTCTTCGAGCTCTGCCCTGACCGAGGCCTCGCGCACCGCTGCGGCGGCCAGTTCCTCGCCCAGACCCTCGCGCTCCGCACCGATCTGCTGCTCGCGCCGGGCCAGCTCGGCAATCTGCCGCTCGAGACTGGCGATGCGGTCCTGATCGAAGTTGGCGGCAGCCGCAGCCCGGGCTCGACGACCCTCGGCGTCGCGGCGCGTCGCTTCCAGCGAGCCCTCCTCCGCGGCCAGCTCATCGCGACGAGCCCGCAGCGCAACCGCCCTGGCATCCCACTCCCGAAGCGCTTCGGCGCGTTCGGCCGCGGGGCCGGCCGTCGCCGCGGTGGCCGTGCCCGAGCCGGTGCCACTGCCCGCCCCTGACGCGGCGGTATCAGCCGCGGCAGTCGCAAGCCTCACCGATTCGGCCAGACGATCCCGATCGGTCTCCAGTCGCGTTGCCTGGGCCGACCGCCACGCCGCCTCGCGGGCGACAGTTTCCAGGGCCCTTGTCGCTCGCCGCTCGACGTCCTCGGCCTCGTGGCGTGCCGCGCCGCTTCGCCGCTCCGCCTCGCGTGCGGCATCGAGCGCGGTTCGTGCTGCGACGGCCGCCCTGGCGGTCGCCGAAGCCTCCTCGGCCGCGCGAGCGGCATCGACTTCGAGCCGGGCGACCTCTTGCGCGAGACTCTCCACCTCGGCCCGTCGCTCCAGCAGCGATTCAGCTCGACCCATACTCACGACACCCAACGACGTCGCCACGGCTCCATCGCGGGTGACCGCGATCCATCCGAGCGGCAGCTTGGGCTGGACGTTCACGGCGGCGGTCAGATCCGGGACCCAAACCGATCGGGCCAGCAGTCGAGTGGCGGCCCCGATGGGATCAACCCGAATTGCTTCGACCAGCCGCCCGCCGCCCTGCCCCGCGGCCGCCGCCACGGCTGCTTCGCCGGAGTCGCCGTGGTCGCGTCCCGCAGACGCGCGCCGCCCTTCCTCGGCCGCAGCCTCCAGCACCAGAACGCCTCGCTGGCCGTCGAGACCAAGGGCCGCTTCGCGCCCAACGACGTAGCCGCGCATCGATTCGCCCAACGCTGCCTCGACGGCGACACGGAACCCGGCTTCCACCTCGAGCCCGTCGGCGAGCGGCCGCCCGCCAGCCTTCCGAGCGGCCTTGGAGATGCCCCGAGTCTCATCCTCGGCGAGGCGTGCCTGGAGGGCTTCGAGTCGGCCGCGCAGTCCGGCCACGCGACTGGCCGACGAGGCCGCCGTCTCAGCCGCGGCCTGCCGGGCGCCTTCTCGCAGGTCCAGCTCGGTCCGCGCCGCCTCACGTGCCGCCACGGCCGACTTCTCGGCCTCGATCGCTGCGGCCAGCGCAGCGCGGGGGGCGGCGCAGGACGTCTCGGCAGCGGCCAGACTCAGCCCGACCTCGTCGGCCGCGGCTCGCTCGTCCGTGGCCTGTCGAATTGCGTCGGCCAGCCTGCGTCGCGTCGTCTCCACTTCTGCGGAGCGAGCCGACTCGACTCGGCGCAATGCCGCCAGGGCTTCACCTTCGGCCTGTTCCGCGGCCCGGATCGACGTCAGTTCTTCCAATGCCTCGGCCAGGGATCGCTCGGCTTCGGCCACGGCCGCGGCCAGTGCCAGATCACGGGCCGGGACGGGCGCCGCCTGCTCACGGCGCTGAACCGCCAGGTCCGCCTCGGCCGCCGCGATCTCCCCTTCCAGTCGCTGGCGGTCGCGCTGGGCCGAGGCCACGTCGCTGACGGCCCGGGCATCCCGGAGCTGGAGGTCGGTTAGTGCCACCCGGGCAATCTCGTGGGCGGACCGACGCTCCGCTTCGGTCTCTGATCCCGAGGCCAGTTCGCGGGCAATGACGGCGGCCGCCTCCTCGGCCATTCGCAGAGCCGAGAGCGCAATCTCTATCTGGGCTCGACCGGTGGCGAGCTGCGCGTCGGCCTCGGTGGCTCGGACGGCGGCTTCGTGCCAGCGCGAACGCGCCAGGGCGATGATTGCCAGCCCGAACTCGCGCCCGGCAGTCTGCCTCGATGCTTGCTGCTCGGCCTGCGCCGCCAGGCGGCGCGCCTGGGGACGCAACTCGGCCAGCACATCCTCGACTCGGGCCAGATTCGACTCGGCCTCCTCGAGCTGCTCCTCAGCCTTGCGCTTGCGCCGTTCGTGGCGGCGAACGCCAGCCACTTCCTCGAAGAGCGGGCGGCGTTCCTCCGGCCGAAGAGCCAGGGCCTGATCGACCATGCCCTGGCCGATGAACAGGAAGGCGTTGTCGGCCAGGTGTGCGGCGTCGAGCAGATCGACCAGATCCTTGAGTCGAACGCGCTGCTTGTTCAGGAGATAGTCGTTCTCGCCCGACCGAAAGAGGCGTCGCCCCAACTCGACCGTCTCGTAGTCGATCGGGAGAAGCCTGTCGGAGTTGCCGAAGACCAGCGTTACGTCGGCCATGCCGAGGGCCGATCGCTTCTCGGAGCCCGCGAATATCACGTCTTCGGACTTGCGCAGCCGAAGCGCGCGTCCTTGCTCGCCCAGAGCCCAGCGGAGCGCGTCGGCGAGATTGCTCTTGCCGGATCCGTTGGGGCCCACGACGGCGCTGATGCCCGCGCCGAACTCGACCATGGTCCGCTCGCCGAACGACTTGAAGCCCTGCAGGCGGAGCGCCAGCAGTCGCGCGGGTGCGGTCATGCCCGGGCGCCGAAGGATCGGGCAACGGTCGACTCGGACAGGTGCGTCCGGCGGTCAATTCTCGTGAAGCTCACCGGCCCTCACCGCGTCCTGGATCTTCCACTATCTCGCCTCTCGGTGCCGGGCCTACGCTCTCGAGATCGAATTCCGTCCACGGCTCGGAGGCGCGCACGGTCTGGTCGCCCGCTCCCCAGTCGCCTGCGCCGTCGTCACCATCAGAACCCAGGAACTCTGCCAGTTCCGGCGAGGCACCGTCTCTGTTTTCGGAACTGTGCCGCAGCCCTTCGATGGCATGTGCCGCCGCCTCGGTCTCCGCCACGCGTCGGGAGTGGCCCTGTCCGACGCCGACAACCTTGCCGCCCACGGCAACCTCCACCCGAAAGACCTTGTCGTGATCCGGACCGACCGCATCCAGGACGCGATATTGCGGCCGCTCGCCGGAGAGGCGCTGGGTGTACTCCTGAAGGCGGCTTTTCGGGCTCTTCAAAGCACCGAGCGGACGATCACTCGTCAGCTCGGGCGCGGCCAGGGCAGTCACGAACCCGCTGGCAACGTCGTACCCGAGATCCAGGTACAGCGCTCCGACCAGGGCCTCGAACGCTGAGGCCAGCAGAGCAGGCCGCCGACGGCCGCCGCGCTGGGACTCACCTTCGCCGAGAAGCAGGTATTCGCCGAGTTCGAGCCGGGCTGCCAGACGGGCGAGACCGGCGGTGCTCACTATCGAGGCCCGCCGGGCGGACAGAACGCCCTCGTCGTCGTCGGGGTGGCGACGATAGAGGGCGTCCGAAATGGCCAGACTCACGACGGAGTCGCCCAGGAATTCCAGGCGCTCGTTGTGGCCTGCGGCCAGGTCCCGATGCTCGTGCAGATAGCTGCTGTGAATCAGCGCCTGCTGTAGCAGGTCGAGGTCGCGGACCGCGAGCCCCAGCCGCTCGATGAGAGCGGCCGCGGGGCGCATCAGTCGATTTGCGGACTAGGCCGCGTGCTCGTCGATGTAGTCCGTGGCGTCTTGCACCGTGCGGATCTTCTCGGCGTCTTCGTCGGAGATCTCCGTCCCGAACTCTTCCTCGAGGCTCATGATCAGCTCGACGAGGTCCAGCGAATCGGCATTCAGATCGTCAACGAACGAGGCTTCGGGCTTGACCTCATCCTCGTCGACGCCGAGCTGCTCGACGACGATCTTCTTGAGTCGCTCGTAGGTAGTGGCCACTGACGCCCTCCTCGGGGAGTTGCTTGAATGAGATTGACGGTTACTGCGGCCCCGGATCCGGGGCGGGATGCGCACCGGCTTCGGGGTCGCGAGTGATCCTCCCGAGAACACCGTTGACTAGTCGCCGGGCTGGTTCGCCACTGTACGTGCGAGCCAGCTCGACCCATTCAGCGATCGCCACCCGGGACGGCGTGCCGGAGTGTAGCACCTCGCCGATGCCGCTACGCAGCAGAGTCCGGTCCATTCTCGCGAGCTGTACCACCGGGTACTGCGGGGCCAGGCGCTCGATCAGCCCGTCGATTCGCTCGCGGTCCTCGACGACCGCCGAGACCAGTCCACGCGAGAAGTCGGCCGTGGCGCTATCGGCCCCGCTTTCGGCGATGTGCCGCTCCAGGATCGTGGCCGCGGTCCGCTGGCCGAACTCGGCTTCGAACAAGGCGGCCAGCGCCAGCCGGCGCCCCAGGCGGTGGGAGTTGACCTCGTCGGTTGTGATCCGGCTGCCGCGCAACTGCTCGCCCGCGTCCTCCGCGGCCGGGGTCACTTGCCCCCTACTCCATCGATGACGACGGAGACGTCGCCCAGGTCGAGTCCAAGCAGGCGTTCCACAGTGGTACCGACGGCCTGGCGAACCTGCTCCGCGAGCGGCGCCAGGGCGTGGCCGGGACGGGCGACGATCCAGACGCGCACCGACACCTTGCCATCGCCGACGCGGGCACGGACAGGAGAGCCTCCGAGCCAGGCCAGTGGACCGCCACGGCCGACTTTGAGTACGCCCGGGACTTCCAAGGCCGCGACACGGACCATTTCGACAATGACCGAGTGACTGACCGTCAGCGGGCCGGGATTGGGGCCTGGTCCCTGGTTGGGGTTGGTCGATGCGTTCATCGGATCACGAGACTCCCTGGCCGGGGTGTCGTGGCTGGCCGCGGAATGCGTCGGCGATCAGGTCCGGTATATGGGCCCGTCCGGACGCGGCACCGGCGTCGAGCGCGAACTCGATCATGCGCCGCTTGGCCGAACCGTGGGTGATCAGGACCATCCCCTTGACGCCGAGCAACGGCGAGGCACCCATCTTCTCGTAGTCGAAAAGGGTGCGTATCCGCCCGATTGACGGACGCATCAACAGGTATGCGAGCTTGCCGCGAAGGCTGCCGCGGAACTCCTTCTCCCACAGCTTGAAGATGAACCCGGCCAGGCCCTCGAAAAACTTCATCGTCACGTTGCCGACCATCGCATCGCAGACGGCTACGTCGGCCATGTGCTTGACGAGGTCCCGGCCCTCGACGTTGCCGACGAAATTGAGGGTGCCGTTGTCGTCGAGCATCTTCGTTGCCTGCTGGACGGCCTGGTCGCCCTTGCCCCTCTCCTCTCCGATGGAGAGCAGTGCGACCCTCGGGTTGGCGACGCCCAGAACTCGTTCGGCGTAGAGCGAGCCCATGTGGGCGAACTGGTAGAGGTTGTGGCCGCTCGAATCCATGTTGGCGCCGATGTCGAGCAAGACGAAGGGCCCGGTCTCGGTGACCATCTGAACGGCCAGAGCCGGTCGATCGACGCCCGGAAGCCGTCCCAGCTTCAGGACTGCCGCGGCCATTCCGGCGCCCGAGTGGCCGGCGGTGACGACGACATCGGCCCGCCCCTGCTTGACCATCTCCATCGCGACCATGATCGAAGAGTCCTTCTTGGACTTGAGCGCCTGCGCGGGCGAATCGTCCATCTCCACGATCTGGCTGGCCGGGACGATCTCGACGTTGGCCGGAATGGGCCCGCCCGCAACCGCCTGAATTCGTTCCGGGACGCCGACAAGCAGAACATAGTCGGTCGGGTGGGAGCGAGCCCAGGACAGCGACCCGGTGACTATCTCGAGTGGTGCGTGGTCGCCGCCCATCGCATCGACTGCGACGCGGACTGGGCCGTTACCTAGTGTTCGAACCGTGCCCAGATCCACCCGTTCAGGCCGACTGCTGCGGCTTTTCCTGCTTGATCTCGACCGTGGGCCGACCGTTGTAGAAGCCGCAGACCGGGCAGGCCATGTGGACCTGCTTGGGCTGGTGGCAATGCGAACACGGCTCGAGATGCGGAAGCGTCACGGCCAGGTGAGAGCGGCGGTCGCCCTGCCGGGCGTGTGAGACTCTCCTCTTCGGAACACCCATTGAACTGGTTACTCCTTATCGCTCCGGCGTGGGGCCAGATGGCGGGGCCGGTGAAGCGCCGGGGCGCGTTTCTTGGATCCGTGACGGGGTACGGCAAAGCATACCCTGCTAGTGGGGCCGACGCGGGAGTTTAGCGGTTCTACGCCCCGCTGTCACCGCTCACGAGGGGTTTACGTCGCCGATGAACTTGCGCAAACCCTCCAAACGCGGGTCTATGTCGTCGCCCGGGTGGTCGTGCGGACCGCTGGCCAGCTCCAGGCCGCACACGATGCAGAGCCCGGGGCAATCCTTGCGGCATAGCGGCGCGATCGGCTCGGCCAGGATGATCCCGTCCCGGACCTCGCCCTCGAGGTCGAGTTCGTGGTGATCGGTCAGGCGCAGCGCGTCGGGCTCGTCGTCGCTCGCGACCGGCTTACCGCTGACGATGTCGACGACGGGCAGCGCCTCTCCGTCGACGTCGATCGAGACCGGCCACTCGATATCGCGCAGGCAGCGGCTGCAGGTCTGGGCGATCGCGGTCTTGAGGCGGCCGCGGACCACCAGCCCACGGTTTGTTCGGGTCAACCGCAAGTCGCCCACGAGATCGTGAGTCTGGGTCAGCTCGTCCCCGAAGTCGAACGGCCCCGCGACGACGTGAAGCTCCCGAACAGAACCGGGCGGTTCGCCGAGAAGTCCCGCGACGTTGAAGATCAGTGAGTCAGGTGCGGACCGGTTCTTCGGCGTCTGTTTCGAAGTATTCGTTGAAGTCTCCCTGGTCGTCGCTTTCCATCACGGCTGAGGACGCCGCGGTGGCGGCAGCCGCAGCAGCGGTGCGCCGATCGTCCAGCAACTCCAAACCGCGCTTGATTGTCTTGAGCGTTCGCATCACTTCGGTCTCGAGCCCAACCAGAACCTCGGCGGCGTAGTCGTCCGCGCCACGACGGACCTCGTCGCTCTCGACCTGGGCCTGGCGCACAATCTCGTGGCTGAGCTCCTCGGCCTGGCGGGTCAACTCACGTTCCTCGATGAGGTAGGTGGCTTGCTCCTGCGCCCTCGCCAGAATCTGCTCGGCTTCCTCGCGGGCCCCTTCCAGTAGCCGCTCGACCTCGTTGGTCACGCGTCGCGCGGACTTGACCTCCTCGGGGATCGTGACCCGCAGCTGATCGATCCATTCCAGCGCGTCCGCCTGATTGACGATGACGTTCTCGCTGAATGGGAGCCGCCTGCCGTTCGCGACGAGCGCCTCCAGACGCTCGATCAGCACGATTATGTCTATCGGTCGGGCCCTCCTTGGGCAGGTGACAAGGGCTTCCGGTCGACTTGAATTATAGACCCCGCTTACGGGCCGACAGATGGCGAACAACGGTCTGCGGAACCATCTGGCCGACATCGCCGCCAAACGCGGATATCTCCTTGACCAGACTCGAACTGAGGTAGCTGTGCTCGAGCGCGGTCATGAAGAAGACCGTGTCGATTTCGGGCGCCAGCTTCCGGTTCGTGTGGGCCATCTGCAACTCCGACTCGAAGTCGGATATGGCGCGCAGGCCGCGCACGATGAACGTTGCTTTGGAGGCGCGGCAGAAGTCGACAGTCAGACCATCGAATGCCTCGACGTCAATCCGGGACGCCACCGCCACGGGACAACATTCGGCGACGGCCTCGCGTATGACCGCGACCCGCTCCTCCGTCGACAGCACCGCCGCGGACTTCTGCGGATTCACAAGAACTCCGAGGACTACCCGGTCGAAGATGGCCGTCGCGCGCGACACCACATCGAGGTGGCCGTAGGTGATCGGGTCGAACGAGCCCGGGTAGACGGCAATCTTCACTCGGCTGCCTCCTCAGGCTGACGGTAGAACGTGAGGGCGGTCTCCCCGAACCGGCGGTTCCTGACTGATGCTAGCAGCCCCACGACCTCGGGTGGAGGGGTCCGCCAGAAGTGTTTGGCCACGACCCAGCAACCGGAAGTCAGGAGTGGTTGGTCGGCCGCCCCGAGGAGAAGCAGCGCGTCCTCCATCAGCCGCGTCTCGGCGTACGGAGGGTCGACCAGGACGATGTCGAAAGGTCCGTCGGAGGCGGCTTCACCCTTGAGGTAGGCGACCGCGTCGGCTCTGGTGATGCGGCCCCGATCCGCGAGCCGGGTGAAGGCGAGATTCTCGGCGATGACGCGGCCGGCAGCCGCGTCACGCTCGACGAACGTGGCCCGAGCGGCGCCCCTCGACAGGGCTTCGATTCCGCCGGCCCCGGAACCGGCGAACAGGTCGAGAACGTTTGCGCCGGCAAGATCCGGCTCGAGAATGGCAAACAGGGTCTGTTTGACGCGATCGGCCAGCGGCCGCGTCCCCTCCCCCGGCGCCTTCAACCGCAAGCCGCGGGCCGAGCCGGCGATGACGCGGCCGGCCTCAGACATGATTTCCGGCCCGGCCGGGCGCGGCCGCGGCCTCGGTGGCGGCGGCTTCATCAGCCATTACCTCGCCGGCGCCTACCCTGGACAGCCAGCCGTCACGAAGCTCGGAGGCAAGCGCTTCGTATCCGGGCTTCAGGGCCCCGGCATCGTCGACCAGTTGCTCGGCCACAGCTCGCGCCCGTGCGGCCCTCTCGCGATCGTCGCGAGACCGCAGCGAAGCGATCCGCAGCGTGGGCAAGCCACTCTGATGCAGGCCCAGCAATTCGCCCTCCCGGCGCAGTTCCAGGTCCAGTTCGGCCAGTTCGAAGCCGTCGTCGTGCGACTCCAGGGCCTCGAGACGGGCACGGGCCGTGGCGTCGGCGGAATCGGAGACGAGGATGCAGAACGACTGCGCCTCGCCCCTGCCGACCCGGCCGCGGAGCTGGTGGAGTTGCGCCAGCCCGAAACGGTCGGCGTCGAGGATTAACATGACAGTCGCCTCGGGTACGTCGACGCCCACCTCCAGAACCGTGGTCCCGACCAGGACGTCCAATTCGCCCCGTCGGAAACGATCCATTACGGCGTCCCGGTCGGCGGCCTTCATCTGGCCGTGGACAACGCCGACCCGCGCCGCAGGCTCCGCCGGCAGGCCCAGATTGGCCGTGGCCTGGGCGAGCTGGAGTGGCAACGCGACGGCCACTTCATCGGCGGACCGAGCGGCCGTCTCCTCGTCCTCCTCCACCAGCGGCACGACGACGAACGCCCTGTAGCCGCAACGGATCTCGCGCACGATGAGCGGGTAGGCGCCCCGCGACGGATCATCTCGCGATCCGATCAGATCGGCAGTACGGCGGATCCCCGTCTTGATGCGCAGCCGCCCGGCGGGTAGAGCCCGTAGGTCCGAGACGTCGAGATCGGCCAGCAGAATCTGTCCCAGCGTCCGTGGTATCGGCGTTGCGGTCATCAGAAGCACGTGTGGCGACCGTCCCTTGGCACCGAGCGCTTCGCGCTGGGCCACTCCGAACCGATGCTGTTCATCGACCACGGCAAGGGCTAGATCTGCAAATTGCACCGACTCCTGCACCAGGGCATGGGTGCCGACCACGATCCGTCCCGACGTCAGGCCGAGCAGTCCGTCGCCGTCGGAGGGCCCGGCGAGCTGTTCCAGGGCACTTCGGCGCTCAGAGGCCGGCAATGTGCCGGTCAGCAGCGTCACGCCGTGACCGAGCGGCTCGAGCAGGCGGCGCAGCGCGACCGCGTGCTGGCGCGCGAGCAGGTCGGTCGGGGCCAGCAGCGCTCCCTGGCGGCCGGCATCCGCCACGAAGGCGAGGGCCAGAGCCGCCACTGCCGTCTTGCCCGACCCAACGTCGCCCTGCAGCAGCCGCATCATCGGCCGCGTCCGGCCCAAATCGACCACGATGGCTTCCACGGCCCCAGCCTGGTCCGTCGTCAGTCGGGCCGGTTCCGCGTCGCCTGATCTTGCCCGGACCTGCTCGGTGAGCACGCCTTCCACTACGCCCACGGCGTGGGCCAGACGCGCGGGCGGCACTGCCACCGGTTCTCCAACGGCCAGCCGCCGACCACGATCTCGGGCGACCATTCCGACCTGGAGGGCCAGCAGCTCGTCGAAACCGAGCCTCTTGAGCGCCGCATCGCGAGCGGTGAAGGTCTCCGGGTAGTGAGCGTTCTCCAGCGCGGCCGCAATCGGCATCGGCACCCAGAGTGGATCCGGGCCGCTTCGGTCCGGACCGTGGCCTGCGGCACCGCCCGCGGATTCGTCTCCCGACGCGGCGGCTGCGGCGACGGCCGCCGGCGGCAGATACTCCTGGTACGAAGATCCGACCACGTCGAGCGCCTGGCGTATCGCGCGGCGAAGGGTCGGTGCGGTGAGCCCTGCCGTCAACCGATAGACCGGCACGATCCGGCCGGCGTGAAGCAGAGCGGAGCCGTCATCGGGCTGGAACTCGGGGTTGTCCAGCGACGTCGTGAGGCCGCGGTGGCGGACCTTGCCACTGATCACGATCCACGTCCCCTCGCGCAGCCGATTGGCAATGAAGCGGCGCCCAAACCAGGTTGCCTCCACCTCGCCGGTCTCGTCGCCCAGGTAGGCCGTCGTGCGCTCCACTCGGCGCCGGAAGGTTTGCTCCACGCGAATCCCGCGGACCTGGAGTCGGGCGCTGCCGGGCTCACCGTCCGCGATCCGGGCCAGATCGCGCGCAGAACTCAGTTCGCGCAGGTCGTCGTACCGTCGCGGCAGATGGAATAGCAGGTCCCGCACCGTCCTGATGCCGAGCCTGGGTCCGACGCGGCGCAGAACCGTGGCACCGGCGAGACCGCTGGCTCCAATCGGCGTTGCGGCAGTGACCGGACCTGTCGCTCGCGCTGCACTATGGACACCCCTGCCGGGTGTCGAACTGCCGGACCCCCGCGCTGCCACTGCCTACTCGGCCGCTATCAGGTACCGGTAGTGCGGCTGTCCGCCCTGGACGACTTCGACCTCGAGGCCGCTGCGCCACTCCCGTATCCTGCGGGCCACTTCCTCCGCGTCGGCCGGATCCGCACGGTCGCCGTAGTAGAGAGTGATCAGTTCGAAGTCCGGATCGAGCGCCTCGAGAGCGGTCAGGATGGCCTTCATGCGATCGCTATTGGCGGCCAGCAGGCCGTCGTCGGGGTCGAGCACGATCGTCTGGCCGGCCTTCACCTTGCGGCCGCCGATCGTTGCGTCTCTCACCGCTTCGGTGACCTGCAGCGTCTGCACCGCCCGGCCGGCAAGCGTCATGACCTCGGCGTTGACTGTGGCATCGCGCGCCGGGTCCAGCGCCAGCAGCGCGGCGAATCCTTCGGCGGCATTTCGTGTGGGCACCACTCGAACCAGCCGCTTGGTCATTTCGGAGGCTTGACGGGCGGCCAGGACGACGTTCGGGTTGTTTGGCAGCAACAGTATCTCGTCGGCCGCGATCTTCTCGACCGCATCGATCAGCTCGCCGGTCGAGGGGTTGTTGCTCTGCCCGCCGTGTACGACCGCAGCGACGCCGTACGAGTCGAAGATGCGCGCCAGACCGGCGCCGGCTGCTACCGCGACAACGGCCAGCGGCAGATTCTTGATCGGTATCGGCGCGCCCGAACCCTTCGGCCCCGAAGAGCCGTTGCTCCCTCCGGCCGCAACTCCGGCCGCTGCCCCGGCCGCTGCCGCTCCGGCAGCCTTGGCCTCGTACGTGCCTACGTCCACATGCGGGCGGCCTTCGTGGTGGTCGGCCCGGGAGCGTCCCTCGGGCGGAGCACCGACCATCTCGGCGGCGCGCTTCTCGCGAACCTCGTGCGACTGGGAGTCGAGGTTCTCGACGGTGATCCTGGTCAGCGCCCCGAGCGTGAGACCCAGCGCGATGACAAGATCGGGTCGCTCGTTGTGGATGTGGACCTTGACCACGCGCGAGTCGCCCGCCACCAGCACAGATTCGCCGATCTTCTCCAGCTCGCCGCGCAGATGATCGATGTCGATCGGCTTCGCCGGCGACTGGAGCATGAACATCGTCTCGTAGCCGAAACCTTCCTCGGCATGAGCCGCCGCAGCAGATGGCCGGGCGGGCGAGGTAACCGCCTCAACCGCCAGCTCGGCCTCATGAGACGTGAGGTACTGCAGCGTCCCCTCCATGATCCTGTACAGGCCCTGGCCGCCCGCATCCACTACGCCGGCATCGCGCAGGATCGGCAGCATCAAAGGCGTGCGTGCGACGGCCTGGCGCGCGCCTTCTACCGCCGCCGTGAGAACCTCCTCCAGGTCTCCGCCACGCTCCGACGCAGCGACCGCGGCTCCAGCGGCTTCGCGAATGACCGTCAGGATGGTGCCTTCCACCGGTTTGGCGACGGCTTTGTAGGCGGTTGCGGTTCCCTGCGTCAGGGCGTGGGCGAGGTCCGGGCCGTTGAAGCGATGCTTGCCGCCGAGACCCTCGGCCATGCCACGGAAGATCTGCGAGGCGATAACGCCTGAGTTCCCGCGAGCGCCCATCAACGCCCCGAGGCTGAGAGCCTGGGCGATTCTGTCGGCCGAGGGATCCCGGACCGCCTCGGCCTCCGCAAGCGCCGCCCTGACGGTCGCCAGCATGTTGCTGCCCGTGTCGCCGTCCGGCACAGGGAAGACGTTGAGTGCGTTGACCTCATCGACGTTCGCGGCGAGGTTTTCAACCGCAGCGCGGAACGCGGCCAGTAATCCGGCTCCGTCACCGGCTCGGCGCGTCATCGATTGGCTCTGGTCGTCATCTAGGCTTGCGTTTCCTCGACGCCGTCGCCCCCGCGGCCGCAGTTTGATGCGATGGTTTCGTCTCGGATGTCGACCGATCGCCCGATTCGGTCCGTTCGATCGCCTCCGCTCGCTCAACCGCGGATGGCTGGTACCGCAGTCCGTCGACGTGGATCGTCAGGCCGGCGACTTCCGTACCGACGTAATGCCGGAGTGAGTAGCGCACGGCCGAGTCGACCTGTCGGGCAACTTCGGCCACCGGAACGCCGTATGCGACTGTGATGAACACATCGAGACGCACGCCGCCTTCCGTCGTCAGGCGTACGCCCGGTCGATCGAGGCCGAGCCAGCGGAGAAGCCGGCGCCCGAGCGACGGGTCGCTGAAGCCGGACACACCATAGCTGCCCTGGACGGCGGTCCGAACGATGTCTACGATGGCCCGACGGGTGACGATCGATCTACCGGCCAATGATCGCTCCGGCATGCGCTACCAC
>PMXR01000025.1 GCA_003171035.1 Chloroflexota bacterium | reverse complement strand
TGCCGTGCGTTGGTCTTGGTTCGTTGGCCCCTGGCCGGTAGATTGCGGCGATGCCGCGTACCGCGATAGGAGCCGATTTCAATCAACCGCTTGATATTCAGGGCGACTTCGCGGCGAAGGTCACCCTCAACCTTGTGACGTCGATCGATGATCTCGCGCAGCCGGTTGACCTGCTCTTCGGTCAAGTCCCGAACACGAGTGTCCGGGTTGACGTTCGCCTGAGCGAGGATCTTCTGGCTCGTTGGCAGCCCAATCCCATAGATATAGGTGAGGGCGATCTCAACGCGCTTCTCGCGCGGAATGTCGATACCTGCGATGCGTGCCATGCCCTACCCCTGCCGCTGCTTGTGCTTGGGATTGGCGCAGATGACCATCACGGTCCCGTGCCGGCGGATTACTTTGCAGTTGTCGCAGCGGGCCTTGACGGATGCTCTGACTTTCAAGGGATCCTCGATTTGTTCCGACTACTTCGGCGGCTCTACTTCAGCCGATACGTGATGCGACCGCGTGTCAGGTCGTAGGGCGAGAGCTCCACTCTGACTCGGTCCCCCGGGAGGATGCGGATGAAGTTCATCCGCAGCTTGCCCGAAATGTGCGCCAGAACGCGGTGGCCGTTCTCGAGCTCTACGGCGAACATAGTGTTGGGCAATGGCTCCAACACTGTGCCTTCGACCTCGATCGCGTCTTTCTTAGCCACGTTCTGCCTGTCTTCCTTTTCTCGCACGAATGCCGGCCTGCGCGGCCGACACACGAACAAACAGGTTACCAAAGAACGTCGAGCCCGGCAAGGTGCCTACTCGAGCTTCAACTCGGTGCCGCAGCCGGCTGCTCCCCGCGAGGGGTCCGGCCGCGCTCACGTCGTTCATGCCGTTGTCAAAACGACCGGCCCGTTCTCCGTCACCGCAATGGTGTGTTCGAAGTGGGCGGCCAGTGAATGGTCTGTGGTTACGACCGTCCATCCGTCGGGGAGCGTCTCGACGTCGGCACTGCCGAGAGCCAGCATAGGCTCGATAGCGATGCATACGCCGGGCACCAGCTCGGCGCCGGGACGTCCGGTTCGGTAGTTGGGCACCTGCAGGTCTTCGTGCATCTTGGTGCCGATGCCGTGGCCGACGTAGGGTCGGACGATATCGCATCGGCCCTCGATGGCCACGTCTTCAACGGCCCCGGATATATCGTTGACGTGAGAGCCGGGAACCGCGGCGGCGATCCCCGCCATGAGCGCCAGACGCGTCGTCTGGATGAGACGGGCCACGTCCGGGGGCGGAGTTCCCACATAGAACGTTCTCGCGCCGTCGCCGTGGTAGCCCTTCCAGATTGCGCCGGCGTCGACGGAGACGAGCTGGCCCTCCTCGATGACCCGGCTGCCCGGGATACCGTGGACGACCTCTTCATCGATCGACACGCAGATGCTCGCGGGATAGTTGCTGTAGCTGCCCGGGTAACCCTTGAACGAGGGCCGGGCTCCCGACTTGCGGATGTAGTCCTCTGCCAGGGCGTCGAGCGCGGCCGTAGTCACGCCCGGCTTGAGCTCCTCCTCCATCAGGGCAAGCACGCCAGCGACGATGCGACCGGCTTGTCGCATCAGATCGATCTCCTGACGTGTCCTGCGTGGAGCGAGCACCATGGTTGTTCTAGCCTCTGCTGCCGATCGCCGGAGCGATCACGGTCAGCAGGTCGGCGCTGACCTTATCGATGTTCTGGCGGCCGTCGACGACATTGAGGACGCCGTGGCCGCGGTAGTAGTCCACAACCGTGTCGAGCGCGCCGAGCTGCTGGCGCAGCCGGGCCTGGACCGTTGCGGGCTTGTCGTCGTCGCGCTGATAGAGCTCCGACCCATCCACGTCGCAGATTCCGGGTTTCTGCGGCGGCTTGGACTGCTCGTGGTATGGATGGCCTCCGGCGCGGCAGATCCAGCGCCCGCCGAGGCGAGCTACAAGATCGGCCTCCGGAACCTCGATGTACGGCGCCACGTCAACCCGCCCGCCTTTGTCGACCAGAGCCTTGTCCAGGACTTCGGCCTGAGCGGTGTTGCGCGGGAAGCCGTCGAGCAGGATGCCGGCCTCGGCATCGGGCTTGGCGAGCCGCTCCAGGAGCATCTCGATAGTCACCGCGTCGGGCACTAGCTCGCCGCGGTCCATGTAGCCCTTGGCCGTGACACCGAGCGGAGTTTCGTCGCGAACGGCCGCCCGGAACAGATCGCCGGTAGCGACATGAGCCAGGCCCAGCCGCTCCGACAGGATCTGGGCCTGCGTGCCCTTGCCGGCGCCCGGGGCGCCGAGCAGTACGACGACTCGCCCGATGGAAGAACTCATCGGATGAAGCCCTCGTAGCTGCGCATCATCAACTGGGCTTCCAGCTGCTTCATCGTCTCGACGACAACGCTGACCACGATGAGGATGCTCGTACCTCCGAGTCCAACACCGACACCGGCGTTTTGCAGGTTCTTGAAGAAGGGCAAGGCCGCGATGATCATCGGCAGCACGGCCACGGAGGCGACGAAGAATGCCCCGGCGACGGTTATCCGCAGCGCCACGCGGCGCAGGTACTCCTCGGTCGGCGCACCGGGCCTGATGCCCGGGATGAAGCCGCCGGCTTTCCTCAGGTTGTTTGCCGTCTCATCCGGTTTGAAGACGATGAACGTATAGAAGAAGGCAAACGCGAAGGTCAGCAGGAAGTACAGGCTCAGATAGAGCGGCCCGGTCATGCTCAGCCAGGACACGATGCCGTTCGACAGATCCTTGACCCAATGGACCGAGGACGCCGTGAAGTATTGGGCGATCTGGGCCGGGAACAGCAGGATGCTGATGGCGAAGATGATCGGGATGACGCCGGCCATGTTGACCCGTAATGGCAGGAACGTGGAACCGCCCTGGTATATCCGATGCCCCCGCACGCGGTTGGCATACTGGATCGGGATCCGGCGCTGGCCTTCCTGGACGAAGATGATCACGAAGATGATCAGCAGGCCCATCAGGCCGAGCATGAAGAGCTCCAGCCAGTCCGGGCTCACGAAGAACGACGTGACCGCGGACGGCACCCTCGACACGATGCCGGCGAAGATGATGAAGCTGATGCCGTTGCCGATGCCCTTCTCGGTGATCAACTCACCGAGCCACATGAGCAGGACGGAGCCAACGGTGAGAGCCACGATCTGGGTCAGGCTCTCGTACTTCTCAAAGCTGAAGGCCACGTTGAATTCCGTGGGGTTCGTCGCGTTGAGATAGGCCAGGATGCCGTACGACTGCAGGGCGGCGAGAGGAACCGAGAGCCAGCGCGAGTAGCTGGTGATCTTGTTCCGGCCATACTCGCCCTCGCGGCTCAGGGCCTGCAGGGAGGGAATCGTCGACTGCAGGATCTGCATGATGATCGTGGCGTTGATGTACGGATTCAGCCCGAGTCCGACGATCGACATTTTCGCGAGATTGCCGCCCGAGAAGAGCGTCAACAGCCCGAACACGCCGCTATCGGCGCCGCTGCCGGCGGAACTCGTGTTGATCCCCGGGATCAGCACGTGCGCCAGGGCACGGTAGACCACCAGGATTCCCAGAACGAACAGCAACCGCCGCCGGATGTCCGGCGCGCGGAATGCGTTGAGCATCGACTCGAGCATTGCTAAGGCGCCCTTCTATGCTTCCGAGCCGGCTTCGTCGGCCGAGCTCGTCGGGGGGAGGGTCTCAGTTGGAGACGCCGTCTTCGGGGCCTTTGCAGGAGCCTCGGGGGCGGCGTTCGCGACCACGTCGTCGGACAGGTCGGCGTCAGTTGGGAACTCGAGAACCTGGGCAGTGCCGCCGGCCGCTTCGATCTTGGCCGTGGCGCTCTTGCTGAACGCGTCGGCCACGATGAAGAGCGGCCTGGTGACTTCCCCATGGCCGAGAATCTTGAGCGGCTTGTCCAGAGTTCGAACCAGCCCGGCCGCCGCAAGGATGTCGGGGGTGACGGTCACCGGAGCCGGCTTGGCCGACTTGGTCTTCGCGCCCTCGATCTCGGGCATATCGAGCACGCCGGTCTCGGCCAGGGCCGAGATGAGCCCGACGTTCACGATTTCATATTCGATGCGGAATCGGTTCTTGAAGCCGCGGAGTTTGGGCAGACGAACATGGATCGGGGTCTGCCCGCCTTCGAACCAGGCCGGCCCTGCGTGGTGCCCTGTACGCGCCTGCTGGCCCTTTGTACCGCGACCGGCCGTCTTGCCCTTGCCGGCGGCGATGCCACGGCCGACGCGCATTCGGCGCCGGTTGCTGCCTTCGGCCGGGTGGAGGTCGTGTAGCTTCATAGCTTCTCCTCGGGGAGCTCCTCGACCTCGACGAGGAAGCGGACCTGACGGACCATCCCTCGCGTGGCGTCGTTGTCGGGCACCTCGACGGTGTCGCCGATGCGGTTCAGCCCCAGCGCCCGGATCGTGCCTCGATTGCGCGCGATGTGGCTGATGGTGCTCTTTGTCTGGGTCACTCGCAGCTTACCGGCCATTGCCAACCTCCACGACGGGCTGCCCGGGCACGTAGGATCGGACCCGGACGCCGCGGCGTGCGCTCAGCTCTTCGGCAGAGTGCAGGCTCCTGAGGGCCTCCAGGGTCGCCCGGGTCACGTTGACCGGGTTGCTGGAGCCGAAGACCTTGGCCAGGATGTCGCGTATTCCGGCAGCCTCGACGACGGCACGAACCGCACCGCCGGCGATGACGCCGGTACCCTGCGAGGCCGGCTTGAGCATAATTCGCGAAGCGCCGAAGTCCATGCGGACCTCGTGCGGGATCGTCGTCCCGACCATCGGGATTCGGATGATGTTCTTCTTCGCGTCCTCAACGCCCTTGCGGATCGACTCTGGCACCTCGCCGGCCTTACCCAGGCCGACGCCGACGTGCCCGTTGCCGTCTCCGACGACGATGATCGCGCTGAAGCTAAAGCGTCGGCCGCCCTTGACGACCTTCGCTACTCGATTGATTTGAACGACGCGCTCTTCGAGCGTCAGCTTGTTCGGATCGATCCTGGCCAAGTGCTCAGCTCCTTCGCGTCAGAACTCAAGGCCGGCTTCGCGGGCGGCGTCCGCCAGCGACTTGATCCGCCCGTGATACCGGAACCCTGCGCGATCGAAGACGACCTGCTCAACACCGGCGCTCTTGGCGCGCTCGGCAATGAGTCGGCCGACCTCTTTGGCCTCGTCGGTCTTCTTCTTGCCGGCGGCTTTGAGCTCCTTCTCGAGGCTCGAAGCCGCGGCGAGGGTCTTACCGCTGGTGTCGTCGATCACCTGGGCGTAGATATTGTTGAGGCTGCGGAAGACGGCCAGGCGGGGGCGCGCGGGCGAGCCCGAGAGGCGAAGCCTGATCCGCTCATGCCGCTTCTGGCGCGCGGCCCCGCGGCTGGCGACCTGCGTCATCGTGCTGATCCCTTCGTCACAACTTGGCTCACTTCTTGCCGCCGATCTTGCCGGCCTTGCCGGCCTTGCGGCGGATCACCTCGCCGAGATAGTGAACGCCCTTGCCCTTGTACGGCTCAGGCTTCCTCTTCGATCGGACTTCGGCAGCGATCTGGCCGACAAGCTCCTTGTCGATGCCCGACACCGCGAGGTGGGTCGGGTTCTCGAGTTCGAAGCTGATGCCTGCGGGCGGCGTCATCTCGATCTGATGGCTGTAGCCGAGACTCAGCTGCAGCTTCTCTCCCACCTTGACGGCTCGGTAGCCGACGCCGGTGATCTCGAGCGATTTCCGGTACCCGTCCGTCACGCCGATCACCATGTTGTTGACCAGCGTTCGGGTGAGGCCGTGGAGCTGCTTGTGGTGTTTGGCTTCGCTGGGCCGCTCCACGGTGAGGGTTGAGCCCTCCATCGTGACGCGCATGTCCGGATGGAGTGCGCGATGAAGCTCGCCCTTGGGGCCCTTGACGGTGATATCCCGGCCGACGATCGAAACGTCGACGCTCGGCGGGACCTGGATCGGCAGACGTCCAATTCGAGACATCGGCCGCCTACCAGACGTACGCCAGGACTTCACCACCGAGCTGGGCCTTGTGGGCCTGAGCTCCGGTCATGATTCCCTGACTGGTGCTGACGATTACGAGGCCGAGACCCCCGAGCACCCTCGGGATCTCAGTCTTGCGGGCATACACCCGCAAACCGGGCTTGCTGATGCGCTTGAGGCCCGAGACAACGGGGGCCTTGCCATCAACATACTTCAGCGTTACGCGCAGCACCTGACGAGGGCCTTCCTGCTCCTCGCGAACGTCGGCAATGAAGCCCTCCTCCAGAAGGATTCGAGCGATCTGCCGCTTGGTCCGCGAGGCCGGGACGACCACGTCCGCGTGCCGCGCCCGCGAAGCGTTGCGGATGCGAGTCAGCATGTCCGCAATCGGATCGGAGACGTTCATCGTTACCTACCAGCTCGACTTGGTGACGCCGGGCAGCTCACCCAGCAGCGCCCGTTCGCGGAAGCAGATGCGGCACAAACCAAACCGCCGCATGAACGCGCGGGGACGGCCGCACACGAAGCAGCGATGGTAGGCCTGCACCTTGTGATGCGGCGGCCGCTTCGCCTTAGCGATCATCGACTTCTTAGCCATAGCTTCTCCTCCCCGCGCCTAGACGGCAAAGGGCATGCCGAGGAGTTCGAGCAAACGCTTCGATTCCTCGTCGGTCTTCGCCGTCGTCACGATGCTGATTTCCAGCCCGCGGAGACGGTCCACCTTGTCGTAGTCGATCTCCGGGAAAGCGAGTTGCTCCCGGAGGCCCATGGTGTAGTTACCGCGCCCATCGAACGACTTGGCGGCAACTCCGTGGAAGTCACGGATGCGGGGCAGTGCGAGCCGCGTGAGCCGCTCGAGGAAGTCCCACATTCGATCGCCGCGAAGGGTCACGCGAGCGCCGATGGTGTTGCCTGTGCGCAGTCGGAACTGCGCGATTGAACGCTTGGCCTTGGTCGTCACCGGATGCTGGCCGGTGATGGCGGTCAGGTCGCCGACGGCCGCATCGACCGCCTTCGGGTTCTGCAGTGCCTCGCCGAGACCGATGTTCACGACGATCTTCGAGAGACGCGGAACGTCCATCGGGTTGGCATAGCCGAACTGCTTCTGCAGGGCCGGAACCGCCTCTTCCTTGTAGCGCTGATGGAGGCTGCCGCTCATTCCCCTGGCTCCAACTGCTCGCGGCAATGGCCGCACACTCGAACGCTCTGACCGGAGCCGAGACGCTCGTGCTTGACTCGAGTAACACGATCGCAGCGCGGGCAGACGAGCATCACGTTGCTGGCATCGATCGGCATCGGCTTCTCGACGATGCCGCCCGGAGTCACCTGTGCTTGCGTGTTCTTGCTCATCGTCTGGCGTGGCTTGGTGTGCCGCTTGGCGATGTTGACGCCCGCGATCATGACGGCGACCGGCCGCGTGGTGGCTCGCCGCCAGAACGGGCTCGCCTTGGTTTCGGTCTCACGGTTGCGCAGGACCCGCTCGACCTTGCCGCGCTTGCCGGCATCCTTGCCGTGAAGCACGACGACGGTGTCGCCGGTCCGGAGCTCCGGGACCCTGTTGGACGCAGTGCCCTTCTGCTGTGGCATCACAGCACCTCCGGCGCGAGGGAGACGATCTTCATGTAGTTGCGATCGCGCAGTTCGCGGGCCACGGGGCCGAAGATGCGCGTTCCGCGCGGGTTGCCCTGGTTGTTGATCAGGACCGCAGCGTTCTCGTCGAAGCGGATGTAGCTGCCATCCGGCCGGCCGTATTCCTTGGCCGTCCTGACGATGACCGCCCGCACGACGTCGCCCTTCTTGACCGCGGCGTTCGGGATCGCCTGCTTGACGCTGGCGATGATCACGTCGCCCACGCCTGCAACGGTCTTGCGCGAGCGGCCCATGACCCGGATGCACTGGATCGTCCGGGCGCCGGTGTTATCGGCGACTCGGAGTCGGGTGTATTGCTGGATCATTTGGCCGGCTCCCGCTCAGGCGCGAGCTCCGCTTGCGCGGCATGCTTACCCGGGTGGGCCGCACCGTGGATCGCTTCGTCGGTCTCGGCTTCCTCGAGGATCGGCGCCGTCGTGGCGCCTTCGCTCGCACGGGAGACGATGCTCACCAGCCGCCATCGCTTGGTGGCTGAGAGCGGCCGCGACTCCTCGATGAGGACGGTATCGCCGACGTGGGCCTCGTTGGCCTCGTCGTGGGCCTTGAACTTGCTGGTCAACCGGATCACCCGCTTGTACAGCGGATGACGTGTCATGCGCTCAACGGACACGACGATCGTCTTGTCCATCTTGTCGCTGACAACGCGGCCGACTTTGGTCTTCCGCTTTCCCTGCACTGCTGCTCCTGCCATCGCGTGATCTCCCTAAACCCTGTCGGCAGACTGGGCCGCCGTGTCGGAGCGCACGTCGCGGCGCTCTCGCTGCACGGTGAGGATCCGCGCGATTGTTCGTCTGGTTTGTGGAATCGAGCTGTAGTCCTTGAGTTGCCGGGTGTTCAGCTGGAAGCGGGCCTGCCAGAGATCCTGCTTGGCCTCTTTCAGTTGATCCTCGAGCTCCCCGTCAGACAGGGCCCGAACCTTATCAATGTCCATCTGCCAGGCCTTCCTTCACGATGACCCTGGTAGCGACCGGCAGCTTGTGGCTGGCGAGACGCATCGCCTCGATGGCCTCGACCTTCTCGACTCCGGCCATTTCGAAGAGGATTCGACCGGGCTTGACGACGGCGACCCAGTGATCGGGGGCACCCTTGCCGGAACCCATTCGGGTTTCGGCCGGCTTCTTGGTGGCCGGCTTATCCGGGAAGATGCGGATCCAGATCTTGCCGCCGCGCTTGACCGAGCGGGTCATTGCGCGCCGGGCCGCCTCGATCTGACGGCTTGTGATCCAGGCCGGCTCTAGAGTGGCAAGGCCGAACTCGCCGAAAGCCACACTGGTTCCGCCCTTGGCGGGACCGGACATCCGGCCTCGCTGGACCTTGCGGTGCTTGACGCGTCGGGGCATGAGCATGGCTACACCCCCTGCCCGACTGGGGTCACGGTGGCGGCGACCGGCTCACGACGAGGCTTCTCGCCCTGAACTTCGCCACGGTAGATCCAGACCTT
>PMXR01000083.1 GCA_003171035.1 Chloroflexota bacterium | reverse complement strand
TCGAATCCGATATGCGGTACCAAACCAGAAGCTTCCGACGCCCCCGGACCGCGCCCCGGGGGCGTTCCTTTTCACCGTTCGGAGCGGCGACCGGGCCCGGCCCCCTGCTAGCATGTAGCCGGCCCGCGTAGCCGAGGCTTGGGGAAAAGCCGCGACCGGGGAAGCACCGTCACGCAGGAGATGGCAATGGCCGACGATCAGCAGCAACCCGGTCAACCGCCGGCCGGAGCCCCGGGCTCATGGCCCCCGCCGACCCCGGATCAAAACGTATTCCAGCCCCAGCCGGGCTTCGCCCCGCCGCCGGCGGGCGCGTCAGGATGGGCGCCGCAGGGCCAGCCCTGGGGCCAGCAGCCGCCGGCACCCCAGCAGCCGCCGGCCTGGGCTCAGCAACAACCCCAGCAGCCCTGGGGCCAGCAGCCCCCGACCATGGGTGGCTACCCGCCGGCACCGGGCGGATACCCGCCGCCGCCCTACGGCGCGCCGGGCGGATACCCGCCGCCCGCATTTGGATATGGGCCCAGGTACGCGGGCTTCTGGATCCGGCTCGTGGGGTTCATCATCGACTGGATCATCCTCTTCGTGGTGATCGTCGTGCTGGCGATCACGGTCATCGGCATTCTGGCGATCATCCCGGTCCTGCTGGGCTATTTCCCGTTCCTGTGGTGGAAGCGGGGCGGCTCATTCGGTCAGACCCTGCTCGGGCTGCGTGTAGTCCGCGCCATCGACGGCGGTCCGATCGACGGCGGGATGTCGTGCATCAGGGGCGTGGTCTTCTACGCCGAGTGCTTCTTCTTCACCACGTTGCTCCTCGGCTGTATCGGGTTCGTATGGGCGGCTTTCGAGCCGCGCAAGCGAGCCTGGCACGACATGGCGGCCGGCACCGTGGTGATCCAGGTCAACTAGCCCGGGTCGCATTTCGAACCGAACGAACGGCGGAGGCCTCGAGCCTCCGCCGTTCTCTTTGTGCCAGGCCGGGACCGGTTTGGTCCGGTTGAACGGGTCTTCTGGGCCGGCGAGAACAGCCGATCTCAGAACGGGTGTTCTGTGGAAAACTTGGTGGAATAGTTCGTGGAGAAACCCCTTTGCGGGGAGTGTGCGCCCGCCTAGGATGCAACGATCCTGCCGCGGAGGAGAGAGAAACGCGGGGGAGCAGATCCCAAGCCTGGACCGAGCCTGCGGTCCGTCACCAGGCGCAGGGATTCGCGTGGCACGGGTAGAGGAGCGAGTGCATTTATGGATTCGCGCAGGCACAAAGAGGACTCTGACGGCGTAGACGCCGCCCTCGATTTCGTTCGGTTTTGCCACAGGCGCCGGCGGGTGGGCTGGCCTGAGCTGTACGACGAAATGTGCCGCGTCGCCAGTCGCGGTCTCTACCACGGCTGGGGTTTCGGTGAACTCGCCGAGCACGGGATTGCCTTTGGCCTCGTAGAGATGCCCCGCCTGGCCGGACTCGTGGCTAACGTCCTCAGCCAGGATGCGGAACGGCGCCCCCGAATGTTGATCGGTGTGATGGCCTCCGGGCCGGTTCTATCGGACGTGGCGGAGGAGACGCCCGACTTGCCGGTTCGCGCCCGCGCCTTCGTGGGGGCGGCGCGCTGAGCCAGGGCCGCTGCCCTCGAGCTCGCGACGATTGCGTCAGCCGCCTTCAAAGTGAAGAGGCCCTCCCCGCTGGGAGGGCCTCTTCCATGTGCGCTGGTCGTGGAGCCGTCAGGCGCGGATCTGGCGACGAGCCATCTCGGCTTCGATCTGGTGCTCGGCGTCGACGTACGTCGCGATCCGATCCCGCAGTTCGTTGGCGGTGGGAGTGTAGAGGTGGACCTGCTGCTGAAGGATGTAGCTCAAACGGCGGCTCGACATGCGGACATGGTCGAGGTTCTTCATCAGCACGAGCGGGTCCATCGCGGCGAGGTCGCTGGGCACGTACATGAGCTTCATGCCTCGATTGTATGGGCCGGGAGCTCAGGATGTCGCGCCGGCCACCTGTCGCGCCGACCGCGAGTGATGGAACGTCGAGCCGCGCAAGGCGCCGTGAGGCGCTACAGCGCCCGCGGTGAACGTGGCGGCCACTCCCAGTCGATCGGGAGGGTGGCGCCGCTTATGGCGCGCCTGCGGCCCGCCTCGCTCGTGGCCAGAACCAGGATCCGGTCGACCTTGGTGGCCTGGCCGGCTTCTTCGCCCCAGAGCTTGGTCATCTTGCGGCCGGCGGCGACGTCGTCCGTGGCGATGCCGGCCAGCCGGTAGCCTTCCGGTGCGGCGGCCATCTCCCAGACCGACTCAGCCAGACCCGCGCCGGCCGGGACCGGGCGGCCTCGATCCATCTCCACGTCACCGATGACCAGGGCTACGACGGCATCGTCGGCGAGTCCGGAGCGCAGGCCCTGCAGAACCTCGCGCATGAACACGAGATAGGCATCGCGGTGATGGGCGTCGTCGAGAAGCTCGTCGATGGCGGAGGAGTCGTAGCCCAGGAGCCAGAGCCGCAGCCAGTTGTAGTAGCCGTACTTGACCACCCGCAGGTAGGGTGGGGAAGTCACGACCAGGCGGGCTCGTTCCGGGAGGCCGCGGGCGTGCAGGGCCTCGCGAAATCGGATGCCGGCGTCCCGTGCGTCGCCGAGCAGGGCGATGCCGCGGGCGGCGGGCAGCGGCTGGCGGTAGAGCCGGCGCAACTTGTCGTCCAGCAGCCCGAAGGTGTCACGCTCGGGCGACCGGAACCCGGTCCGTTCCACGAAATCCCGAACGTAGCGCGGGGCCATGCTGAAGGTGTTGGGCATGACCGCCGAGAGGTAGCTCGCGCTCTTGCCGTGCAGGATCCCGGTCAGGGTGGCCAGCACGAATCGGTCGGTGCGATCATCGGGATCGAGCCCGGCGCGAAGGTAGAGCAGCTGGGCCAGGGTCCTGGGATGGAAGGCCAGTGCCACTTCGGTCGGTACGGCGGCATAGGGGCGACTCGGGATCGAGCCGCTGATACCGGTCTTGCGGTGGTCTGCCGGGGTGATGGGACGACTGCCGGCGCCGGGGACCTCGATGTCGGGCGACCCCGGATCGGCCACTATCGAGTCGGCCAGCGCGTTCCACTCATCGGCGGAAGCCGCCCAGGCCAGGCGGAGCGACGCCATGCGAGTCTTGATGTCCGCCTTCGTAGGCGGATCGACCTTGGCCGCGGTCAGGATGTGGGCGAAGGGGTTCAGGTCGTTGCCGGCCCCGATTCGACCTTCGGCGCAGGCCTGCAGCGGCGTCGTGCCCCGGCCGCTGAATGGGTCCAGGACGACATCGCCGGGGCGTGTGTATCGGGCGATGAAGGCGTGGGCCAGGCCGGCGGGGAAGCTTGCCAGGTACGAACACATCGGGTGGAAGCTGTGGCCCCAGAGCCGCTGGTGGTCCTTCCATTCGGGCTCGATCGAGAGGGTCGGGAGCTCGCTGGGGAGTTGCAGAGCCAGCTGGCCCTGCATGGGTGGCACGCCGCCGCCGGTTCGAGCCACATCCACGGGGCGCGGGTCCGACGCCATCGGCAGATCGACTCGATCGGATTCGAGCGAAACCGATGCCACGATTGGGACCTCCGAAGATCTTGCCCGGCAGCCGGCGGGTGGCGGAAGAGGACCGAGTCTAGCACCGCCCACGCCGGCTAACGAGGGGACGAAAGCACCATGGCAGAAGCGTCGCGGAGAGTGCAGCGACCTCCGGACACATCTGCCGGCGTATCGAGCGGGGCGCACCGTCGGCGCCGGGACTTGGCCCGCCACCCCCGGTCAGTTATCGTACCCAACGGCGTTCGGCCGGTGTCCCCGTAGCTCAGCGGATAGAGCGGCCGCCTTCTAAGCGGTAGGTCGTCGGTTCGAGTCCGACCGGGGACGCCAAACCTCACATTCGTGCGTGGCACGACATGCCGCCTGTCGCCTTGCGTCAGGCACTCGCCCGCTGTTGCGCTCTTGGAGAAACCCATTGGGCTTCGGGTGTGTCGGCTGACAGACATTGCGTCTGGCCCAAATGGGTCTAGTTTGGGCTGAGGTGTTGGGGGGACCCGGGCGCGGCCGAGATCGGCTTCTGCGTCGGCGTGTGTCTCGTGATCGCGTAAGGAGGAGGGCCAGGAATGCACAAGGTACTCGGTCAGCATCCGGTTGGGCACTTCCTTGCGGTACTGGCCCTCGCGCTGCTGGCGTCCGGCTGCACATCTGCGTCGCCAGGCGGTCCGTCTGGTGCCGCTGGCCGGACCTCGCCAAGCGGCCAGACAGCGGAGTTTCCAGACGCCAACTTGATCGTGGACAAGGTCGTGCTTGCTGGTGGGTCGATCGATGTGCCACTTTCATTCGAGGGATCGTCATTCGGCTCGATTCAGGTGGTCTCGAGCGCGCTTGTCACGGCAACGTTTGGCGGGACGACCTTGGACGGGACGGCGACGACCACTTACACCGCGATTTCGACCTCGGTGTCGAATCCATCCGATGGTCCCGTGCACGTCGTCAATCAAGCGACGACCGATGCAACGGTAACGGTGATCGCCAACGTTGGGACGACCAGACACCTGACGGTTACTCCACCATCTAGTGACCTGGCACAGGGCGGCACGGCAAACTTCGACGCCGTGGTCTCGGAGGCCACTGACACAGACGGCGCGAGTGCCTATCTGCAGGATGCTTCGGGTTCAAAGACGCCCGTTGCACTCGCCAAGGTCGGCTCGGGTCACTGGACCGGTCAAGTAAGCCCGCTGGTCGGCGGATCCTACGAAATCCATGTCCAGACTATCGGCGCACGGGTCCGCTATAGGACCGCCCTGGTCTCGGTCTCAAAGGGCAATGTCACCATCGACTCCGAATTCACCGAACAGCTGCTGGACACCAACGGGGATGGTCTCGCCAACCAACTCCAGCTCACCGCATCGGTTACGGCGCTGAACGCCGGCGCGTACCTGATGACTGCGGACCTGGTCGATGCTCATGGTACGGAGGTCTCCAGCGGCAGCAGCGGCGCAGTCTCGCTCGTGTCCGGAGCCCAGCCTGTGTCCATTGCATTCGACGGCGCTTCGATCTACCAGTCTGGGCTTTCCGGTCCTTACCACTTTGTCAACGTCAGGCTGACCAACGAGAGCAACTACCTCGACACGGAAGTGGTCGCGATTGATCTCGGAACAACCAAGGCCTACGATTACCACACGTTCCAGCACTGAACACGGCCGCGTCGGGCCTCGGGAAATCACTCGCCCTGTGTAGGGCCAAGACCCGTAGAAGTGCCTTCGGGAAGACCTGATAACTGGACACGTTTCGCTCGGGTTCCTGAACGTGGCGCTGTTACGCTTAGACGCCGTCGCCTTCTAAGCGGAAGGTCGGGAGTTCGAGTCTCCCCGGGGGCGCCAAACCTCGCATTCGTGCGTGGGACGACACACCGCCTGATCGTGTCTGAGGGCGGCGATGAGGGGTTTGACTGCGGGAACGCCGATCTGAGCCAAAGCGTCGGTAGCAGCCTTTCTACCTCGCGATTCTCATCACCACGGTCATCAAGCTGCTGGAGCGCCCACCGGTGTTCCCGTCTGCCCTTGGGCAAGCTCCATAAGAACTTTCGCTGTCGGCATCATAGGAACGCGCTCAAAAACGAGCTCCTCGCCGGACCTCAGCTTGAACATGAGGGTCGCGCCCTCGGGTGTCTTGTTGGTCTGGTACGACTGTACTTCAGCCAGAATAATCTCCCTGAATGTGTCGTCTCGGCCATCCCACTGGATGAGCCTGAGGTTTGTCAGCAGGAACCAGGGCCTCTTCTTTGGGAGACCGAGATCAGCCCTGGTGACCAGAAACTCGCCTTCGCGAGGTTGGAATTGCTCGAAGAATACCCGGAGAGCGCTTCCTTCCTCGGGTGGATACTTCTTGATGAAGTCCCCCAATTCCAGCGCGCTTGCTTCTTGCTGGCGTGTCGTGCCCGTTAGGTTCGACAGCAGTCCTCTTGACCAGGCGTCGTGTGTTGTCTTGTAGAAGCCCAACACGTGCTCATCTTGAGTCAGGTGGCTCTGAGCAAGTTGTTCTTCGGCCGAAGGGGGCTGCTTCAGGGCGGCGAGGAAGTCATCCATGTAGCCCCGCATGCCATCGCCCCAGCCCGGACCATGAAGGTACACCAGCGTGAGTGTCTGAGGTTTCGGAACACCCGGAACCGTCAAACAGACTTGCTGCCCGGGAATCACGGTACAGACGACGTCATTCAGAGGGATCGAAATGGCACCTTTGGTCGGATCAAGCGTGCCGGCTTGGGCCATGAGCCATGCAAGGTTCCTCGGCACGACTATGGCCCGCTGATCAGTGATCCCGACCCAATACGCCTTTTGGCGAGCTATGGGGGTACCGCCCAAGAGTATTCCGATGGGGCCCCACCCGAAGGCTGATGCGGTCTGGAATGCTGCAACCGACCGAAGTTGCTCCCCTGGTACCAATTGGGGTGTGATGGCCTCGCGTGCCAACTCTGAGGCGGGTTTCATGAGTCTGATCCTCGGCTTCTCTTGGGTGACACCGCTTGCTGATTGTTGACCCAGAATTGGGGCGTTGGGCAATGGCAGTGATTGCGCGACGCCGACGTTGGAGTGGACGAGGGTGCCTACGGAAAGGTCGGAACCGCCAGGCAGGTCAGGCCATGGCTCGGGGCAAGCGCGAATCCATTCGTCCTCGTACTGCTCACCAAGCCCTGGCACATCGGACGGCTCTAGGCCTTCACCTTCTTGCACGATCCGACGCTGTGATCCGGGGGTTCATCCCCGGTAGTGACGACCCAGGGGTTGCGCCGGAGCGAGCTGGGGAGCGTGACGGGCGCACCCAAAGAAGGGCGGCCGACTACCTCATACATCGCCATCAAGATCGCACTCAAGAACACGAAGATGCCACCGATGGCGGCGAAGCCAGAGATGATTGCCACCCAGCCCTTGGCGGTGAAGGGCTGGGCGTCTGGGCCATTGACAACGGCACAGTACCAGCACCACGGAGCCACCAGGATGGCCGCCAGGATGATAGCCACTATCACCGTGACCACCGTGTTTCCGCGACTCCTCACTGTCGCTTCAAGATCCGAGTCGCAGTGGGCGCAATGCAGAACAACGGGCGCCTTACCGGCATCTGGGCGTGCGACCACGTGCTGCGTGGATTCCCAGCTCGGTTTTACCCCTGAGCCAGGCTGCTGAGTCGACCGGTGTTTGAGCTCGACATCGAAGGCCGCCATTCATCGCCTCGCCACTAGTGCCTCAAGGCGCGGGCAGCACCCATCTGGCCGGTGGGACGCCACGATCACTGTAGCCCACCCGATTGCTCGCTAAGAGGGCAATCCGCGATGCCGGCGGCTAGCTTGGGCTGATGCGCGACTCGAGATTGCTCCGCGAAGCGACCGAGCCCCACATTCGCCCACTGGTGGCACATGGCTTGGACGATCTAGCCCGAGGATCTTGACGCCCTCTGTCGGCACGACTCGATGGTGTCCGTACCCATGCAGCAGATCGTCTGCTCGTATGACCTCCCGGCCGGCGGCCCTACACGGACGGCCGGCCAACGGCTAGTGAGGTGAGCGCCTCAGTGCCAAGGTAGGTGTTCAGACCGCCGCTAATCGCTCTCCAGAACTGGTACATCATCCGAATGTTGTAGCGTGCGGGAGCGTTCATCTACCGAAGAGACCGTCTCCGGACCTGCTCCACATTTTGGCTTCCGCAAGACCTGATAACTGGACACGTTTCGCTCGGGCTCCTGAGCGTGGCGCTGTTACGCTTATGCGCCGTCGCCTTCTAAGCGGTAGGTCGTCGGTTCGAGTCCGACCGGGGACGCCAAACTTCACATTCGTGCGTGGCACGACATGCTGCCTGTGAGTCGGCTCTTTGCCGGCGGCGTCCAAGTGGACTTCACCTGGCGCCTCGATGCTGGAGTCCACCAGCGCCACCGGCAACTCCCATGTCTACGACTTCGGTGGCCGCGCTTACTTCCCTGGTCTAGGAGGCGGCGAGTTCCGGTAAAGTCACCGCCCCGGCCTTCGTGAAATAGTGGCTGTGGGTCTTGCGGATCGTGTCGAGCGAGTCGGCCCCAACCAGGACTATCTCGCAGTCCTGGTCTCCGAGATGTGCGAGTTCGGCTTGTCCGTAGGCATCCGTGGCCTCAGTAGCGTCGGAGAACTCGCGCACGTCAACGAGCGTCTGTCGGCGAAGGTCGTAGACGAGTAAGAAGTGGGTCAAGCTCATCGGTTGTCTCCGGTGATCAGTCGGCGCTGCGCGCTGAGCAGAGCGCTTTCCATGCGGCGACGTGTCTCATCTTCGGCTGTCCCAGTACGATCGATTTCGGACAGACCAAGAGCGTACACCCTGAGGTATTCGAGGACCTCTTCGGGTCCGTTCTCGTCCTTCAGTTGGAACCGGTATGTAGCGTCGAGATCTTCGACGAGCATCGCCCAGCGTTGCTAACTGGCGGTTCGCAGTTGGATCTCCACGAGCGCTCCATCGCGTCGTACGACGATGTGGACGGCCCGGTAGCCGCTCGATCTTGGGGTGGAGTTGTAGTCGTTGACCTTGACTATCTCCGATTTCTGGCGCTCGATGCGCCGCCGAACTTCGTCGACAACCGCCAGATTGGGCAGGATCGCCCGACAGCCCGCGACGTCTTGCATCTGAGTCAGCCTGGTGGTAGGGAAGCGAATCAGCTTGCCGACGAGTCTCGGCTGGCGCTTGAGCCGCTCCGCGACGACGACCTCGGCGCCGGCTGTGCGGACGGCCGAACGGAGTCCCATGACCACTGACCGAAGCGGGCTCTTGAATTCGCTCCGGTAGGCGTTTACAACCCGCGAGGCGTCCTGCTCGGCCGGACCGGCCAGGAGGCCATCGATGGTCCAGGTGCGGAGGGTCTCGCCGGCTCGATCCACTTGGGTTCGAGAAAGGCCGATGCGTTCGTGCGGGGTAGCCATCGGACGGGATGATAGCGGAGGCCGCTTTAGGCCCGGTTGAGACCTCCACGCAAATGAGGCGAAGTGCTCATGGTTCGCCCAGATGGTCGCGACCTGGACGCCTGGGAGGCCATGGTGGCGGGAGCTTCAACTGGGACCGACCGAACTCTTTGGTCGATTTCCCAACCTCGACGACACGCCAACTGGACAAACTACGCTCGGTCCTCCACGAGGGACGCCGCACCGCACAGCCGTTCTGGCTTCTAAGCGGCAGGTCGTCGGTTCGAGTCCGACCGGGGACGCCAATTCGGTCGAGACGGAAAGGGGAGACCCACCGCTCGGTCTTTAGGGCCGGTTCCGGCCCCGCGTTTCAGCCGCCGAAGTTCGCCCGGCCCGCCGCTACCCGCGCCCCGAACTCGAGCGCGGCCGAGATGGCATCGCGCTGACCTTCGGCGCTCATTCCGTACCAGGGCACGCCCAGAATGACCCGATCGGCGATTCCATCCCAGGTCCGCAGACGATCCGCGGCTTCGTCCGGCCGGCCCGCGATTGCGATCGAGTCGAGCAGCTCGTCGTCGATCAGCTCGGCCATTCGCTCCTGATCGCGGTTGACGAAGGCACGTCGCAGATCGCGCGGCAGGTGGTCCCGACCGTGGAGAGTGAGGATTGCCTTGTACGAAGGCGTCGTGGCGTAGAAGGCGATCTGGAGCCGGGCCGCGCGCCGGGCCGCGTCCTCGTCGTCGCCGATCGAAACCAGCGCCATGGAGCTGATCGGGCAGGCGTCGGCTGGCCGTCCGGCACGGGCCAAACCTTCGGCAACGCGCGGTTGAACCGCCTCGCGCAGGTAGAGCGGCGACGCGAGCGGGTGCCCGAGAAGCCCGTCGGCGACCTCGCCGCAGATCCGCGACATGACCGGCCCAACGGCGGCAAGAAGGATCGGCGTGTTGCGCCGTTCCGGCCTGATCGGGCCGTGGAAGGTCGGCATCGTGATGCGGTACGAGGCGCCGTCATGGACGACCGGCTCGCCACGGTTGGCCGCCCAGACGGTCCTGACGGCTTCGACGTATTCGCGCATCTGCGGTCCCGGCTTGTCGACCCGAACCGAGAAGCGAGCCTCCATGACGCGTTTGACCTGCGGCCCAAGGCCGAGCATGAAGCGGTCGCCCGACATCTCGTCGAGGTCCCAGGCGGTCATGGCGGTGACGGTGGGGGAGCGCGGGAACGCCAGCGCGACGGCCGTCCCGACTCCGATCGTCGAGGTCGCCGCGATCGCGGCGGCAGCCTGGACCAGGGCCGTTCGGTCGAGTTCGGCGAGCCAGACGGATTCGAGGCCCGCTACCTCGGCTCGCCCGGCCAGAGATGCCACATCAAGCAGCGTGCCCCCGATCGCGATCCCAATCTTCATGGGGCGACTCTATCGTCTCGAGCATCTCGCCGTGCGCCCGACCGGTCTTGCCGGTTAGGATGGCCGTTACCTTGCCCGGGTCGAAGCCCGGGTCGAGCCAGGGTCAATGAGGTGATCGGTGCGGCTGCGGCTTCTGGTCGGATTGAGTGCGATTGCGATCGTGGGAAACTCGATCGCGGGCGGAAGCTCGTACTCGCTCCAGGGCCGGCCGGCCGGCACGGATCTCACCGAAGAGGGACTGCAGGTAGACGCGGCGGCCCAGGCGACTCAGTTGGCGACCGCCGCGCCGATCACATTCGAGATGAGTGTGGCGACCACCGTCACGCCGCCGGAAACGCCGCGCCAGCTCAACGCCGCGCCTGCGCCATCGTCCGCGGCCGCCCCGCCTGCGTCCCTGAATCTGGCGCCGCTCGGGATGTTCATCACGAACGCCGAGCCGTTGCCGCCGTGCGGCTACGCCGACGTGCCGGCTCAGCTATCCAGCCAGAAACAGTGGGCCCTGACCATGATGGACACCACCTACGCCCTCACGGCCGCCTACGCGCCGACCGATCTGGTGCCGGCCAGCAATGCCGGGATCAGGTCGCGTGAGCCGGTCAGGTCGTTCGTGATCCCGGACCTCAAGCGAATGGCCCAGGCCGCGGCCGCTGCCGGTGCCCCGATCTCAATCGCGTCGGGCTACCGCAGCTTCCACAACCAGAGCGTGACTTTCAGGCACTGGGTGAACGTGCAGGGCCGCGCGGCGGCGTTGATCTCGTCCGCCCGGCCGGGTCACTCGGAACATCAGCTGGGCACGGCGATGGACTTCAAGGCTCGCGGCGGCACGGATCCCTGGAACCTCAAGGACTGGGGGAAGCAGACGGCGGCCGGGGTCTGGCTGGGAGTCAACGCCTGGAAATACGGCTTCATCATGAGTTACCCGCGCGGTATGACCGCCAAGAGCTGCTACGAGTACGAGCCGTGGCACTTTCGATACGTAGGCGTGGCCGAGGCCGCAGCCGTTCACTCGTCGGGTCTGGTCCTGCGTCAGTGGCTCTGGGAGCACCAGCCGAACCCCGAGGTTCCCAGCCCGTAATCGCCGCCGGCCAGAGGCTCAGTCGGGCGCGCCCCAGCTCAGGCGGTCGCGCCCCGGCTCAGGCGGTCGCGCCGCATTTCGGGCAGACCAATCGGCTCAGGGTGCAGTCGAGCCCGCAACTGATGCCACGACGGCACGAATCGCACTTGGGGTTATCGTGCTCGGTCTCCGCGAGTTCGCCGCACCGGTCGTACCAGGTGCCCCGTCCGGCACGGCGAAGGCGATCGCCGCCGCTCTCCATGTAGCGGAATGAACCCCGGAACTCGACGACACTGCTCACGCCCTAGACGATACAGCCTGAGCGTCGATCGCACAGGGGTCGTGGTCGCATCAGGCCGGCAGCGGTCGACTGGCCCGCCAGAGGAGTAGCGTGGGCAGCACAACGGCGACGGCTTCCCAAACGAAACTGGGCAGGCCCAGCAGCGTCATCCCGAAGCCCGGATTGGCGGAGATCCAGCCTGTGCCACCGTCGGCCAGGATCATGATCGGGAGGGCGAGGCAAAGCCAGTAGACGCCGATCGTGCGCACAACCCAGCCACGTCTCGCCGACCAACTCGGCAGGACCACGGCGGCGGCCAGGGCGACGTCGACTACCGCCTCCAGCCCGAACAGGAGGGCGGCCGGCTCGGCGGGGAAGCCCGCATCGGTGAGGCGCGCGAATGCCCCGGCCGCGGTCGCGGCGGCCGCTGCCAGGACCGTCAACGCGGCCGCAAGCAGGACAAGGCTCGCCGGGCCAAGCCGCATCCGAAGCGTGGCGCGGCCGCCCGGCGAGTCGGGAGCGTCCACGAGCGACGGGTCGCGACCGGGAGTTGTCTTGCCGATCGAATAGCCGGCCCAGACCGCCGCGACCAGGAAGATCAGGAACGGTGCGCCGATCAGGAGTAGTTCGTCCATCTCGCCTCGAAGGTTGGTTCGCCGGGGCGACCGCACGGGCAGATTTGGCGCGCCCGCGGCCGTCACCGTCGATTGTGGCGCTCCTCGTCGGGCCATGCTGGGGCACGGGGTATCCATCCGCCGGGACATCGACGCTTCGCTTTCGTGGCGGGCGTTACCGAAAGCTCCGGAGGTGCTACCTTCTAGGCCGGTCGCGACGGTTCTTCCGGACGCGGCCCCTCGGCCCAATCAGCGGATCCGTCCGCAACCTGCAGAGGGGTACTGTCCCGGATGAACAATCGCTGGCGCGGCTGCCTCATCGAGATCGTCGAAACGGTCTTGTTGACGGCGATCATCTTCTTCGTCGTCCAGCACTTCGTTGCCCAGCCGTACCAGATCATCGGGATCTCGATGGAGAACACTCTGTCCGGGGATCAGATGGTCCTGGTCGACAAGCTCTCGCCCGTCTTCACCGACTACCGGCGCGGCGATGTGATCGTTTTCTCGCCGCCGGCAGGTCATCTGGAGGACGGCAAGGACGTGCCGTTCATCAAGCGCGTCATCGGGGTCCCCGGCGATCTGGTCGACGTCCGCGGCGGCTCCGTCTACGTCAACGGCGTCAAGATCAGCGAGCCCTACACCTTCACCGACGATGGCTCCGGCACTCAGGCGCATGCGGCCGGTCTGATGGACCAGTCCGTTATCAGCAGCGGCGCCTGCACGTCGACCGACAACGAGGTCAAGTGCCGTGTTCCGGCCGGCGACCTGTTCGTGATGGGCGATCATCGCAACCAGTCGACCGATTCGCGTGTGTTCGGGCCGATTGCCAAGTCGACCGTGATCGGCCGCGCGTGGCTTCGCTACTGGCCGCTCTCGGGTTTGAGCTGGGTTACGCCGGCGCAATACAGCGGTATCCCGAGCCCCGCACCGTCGCCGTCGAAGTAGGGGCTCTCCGCGCCGGGCGCCGCGTCGCACCCGCCAACTTGTTCCGGGCCTAGTAGTCAGGCAGGACCGACTCGCCGAACATGAGATACTTGTCGACCGCGCGCGCCGCGCCGCGACCCTCGTTTATCGCCCAGACCACGAGGGACTGGCCGCGCGAGCAATCACCGGCCGAGAAGACGCCCGGCGTGGTGGTCATGAAGTCGTCGTCGTGGACGATGTTGCCGCGGTGGTCGAGCTTGCAGCCGAATGCCGCCGGCAGCGTCGGTTCCGGCCCGACGAAGCCCATCGCGATCAGCACGAGATCGGCCGGAGACGACTGCTCGGTTCCCGCCACTTCGCGCATCTCGGGACGCCCGCCGGGGGAGTGGACCCACTCGATCCCGACCGTTTCGATGGTCTTGACGCTGCCGGCGTCGCCGGTCAGACGCCGGGTGTTGACCAGGTAGCGGCGAGGGTCGGCGCCCCACAGCGCGGCGGCTTCTTCCTGGCCGTAGTCCATCTTGTAGATCTTGGGCCACTGCGGCCACGGGTTGTCGAAGGCCCGGGTCTCGGGCGGCCGGGCGAGGATCTCCAGCTGGATAACGCTCTTGGCGCCCTGGCGGATCGCGGTCCCGACACAGTCCGTGCCGGTGTCGCCGCCGCCGATGACCACCACGTTCTTGCCTGCCGCCGAGATGTGCGGCTTGGTTCCACCGAGCATCGCCTTGGTGTTGGCCACGAGGAAGTCCATCGCGAAGTGGACGCCGGCCAGCTCACGTCCCTCCACCTTCAGGTCGCGGGGAATCGTCGAACCCACGGCCAGGACAACCGCGTCGAAGCTCTTGAGCATGTCGTCGGGAGCAACGTCCTTGCCGACCGAGACGCCGGTTTTGAACGTGATGCCTTCGGCCTCGAGGAGCTTGACGCGCCGTTCCACGACCGACTTGTCCAGCTTCATGTTCGGGATGCCGTAGACGAGGAGGCCGCCGATCCGATCGTCGCGCTCGAAGACGGTGACTGCGTGCCCGGCCTTGTTTAGCTGCGCCGCCGCCGCCAGACCGGAGGGCCCGCTGCCGACGACCGCAACCTTCATCCCGGTCCGGGCCAGCGGCGGTTCGGCGACGACCCAGCCTTCCTGGAAGGCGCGCTCGATGATCTCGTTCTCGATGGTCTTGATCGTGACCGCGGGCTGATTGATCCCCAGCGTGCACGAACCCTCGCACGGGGCGGGGCAGACCCGCCCGGTGAATTCGGGGAAGTTGTTGGTCTTGTGGAGGCGGATGATCGCCTCCTGCCACTGGCCGCGGAAGACCAGGTCGTTCCATTCCGGGATCAAGTTGTGAATGGGGCAGCCCATGGCCAGGCCGTTGACCATGGCGCCGGTGTGGCAATAGGGGATGCCGCAGTCCATGCAGCGCGCGCCCTGGTCGCGCAGGGTCTTCTCTTCATATTCGGGATGGGTCTCGGCCCAATCCTTGATGCGCTCGAGTGGCGGCCGGACGTGGGCCGGCTCGCGCCCGAATTCCATGAAACCGGTCGGCTTGCCCATCGTCAGTTTCCCGCCACTCGGCGCGCGTCCATCACGTTCTC